>NZ_JAHXBG010000033.1 GCF_020103725.1 Hyalangium gracile
GCTCTGCTCGTTCATCGCCTCCAGCTTGGCGCGCAGCTCCTCGGCGTTGACCACCATGGAGCGGAACTTGAGCATGTTGAACGGCTTGCCGTGCAGGCCCACCCGCTTCTGCTTGAAGAAGATGGGGCCGCGCGAGGTGAGCTTGATGATGGCGGCCACCGTGATGAGCAGCGGCGAGAGCACCACCAGGCCCGCCGACGACGAGATGATGTCGAACAGGCGCTTGATGGCCATCTGGTGCGGCCGGGGCGCGTGCGTCACGAAGTGCAGGTAGCCGTCGGCCACCGCGTGGTTGTGCTCCGGGCGCGCGCGGTCCATGCGGAACGGGTGGGCCGGCAACGCGAAGGGGATGCCGAAGCGCTCGCACAGCTTGATGGCCGCCTGCATCTCCTGGCCGTGCTTCTGCACGTTGCCCGAGATGTAGACGACATCCACCGGCACGCGGCAGAGCACCTCCTCCAGCTGCTCCACCTTGCCCAGCAGCGGGCCCGGCGAGTTGGCCGTGGTCTGCTCGTTGCTGAAGGCCAGGTAGCCGGTGACGCGGCGCCGGCCGTGCTCCGCCAGGTGCTCGCCCGTCAGCCGGCCCATCGCGCCGATGCCCAGGATGAGCGCCTCGTCGATGGGCTCCTCGCGCACCGCGAGCCTGCGGAACACGAACTGCCGCAGCCCCACCACGCTCAGCCACAACAGCAGCGGGAAGAAGCTCAGCGCCACCACGGGCATGCCGCCCGCCAGCAGCAGGCGCGACAGGTAGAGCATGCCGGTGACGGACACCACCGTGATGGACACCAGCGCCAGGTCATCCAGCGGCGCCCGGTCCGAGAAGCGCGGGTCATACAGGCACAGCGCCGTGCCCAGCAGCAGCCAGGCCAGTCCCGCCTCGCCCAGCAGCAGCCACAGGTCCAGGTTCGCCAGCTGCAGCGAGTGCCCCATCAGCACCGTGGAGCCCAGCAGCGCGACGACCACCAGCAGCAGATCCACCAGCAGGTTCAGCTTCGCCGCGAAGCCCGGCGCCAGGCGCCCGCGCGTGGGCTTCTGCACCACGGGTGGAGGAGGCGCAACCAGTCGCGGCGCCTCCGGAGCCGGCGCTGGCTTCACGGCCTCACCCGCCGGCGAATTCTCGGAGACTTCCTTCTGGACCGATGCGGTTTGCATGCCAAGCTCCCCACGTCCCAGGAAACAGCCCCGGGGTGACGCCGCCCACCTGCGGAAGTGGGCGAGAAATCACGGCACCACCACGCTCTGGACCGCCGAAGATTGTATGGGCCCTCGAAAAGTGCACGCAAGCAAGCTGAGAATTGCCGCCGCCTTCAGACCCCTGGGGTCAGGTCCGACCGCGCCTGATGAAAAATCAACCCTCCCTCCCATCGATTACAGGCGCATCCCCCGGAGAGTGATCAAAACGCATCAAATATGCTGATGACAACCCAGGGGGTTGCTTGCTCGGTCCCCCAACAGGTTTTCCCGGGAGTGCATTGTCGGGGTTTTCCGGGAGTGGGTTGGCGCGCCGTGTCGATGGGGCCGGAGCCGGGCTCACGGGCCGGCCGCGGAGAACGGCGCGAGGATGCGCTCCACGTAGCGCTCCACGGAGAAGTCCCGCTCGGCCTTCTGCCTGCCCCGCCGGCCCATGGCCTCGGCCTCTTCCGGGTGGTCGAGCAGCCAGCGGATGCGCTCGCGCAGCTGGGCGGGGTTGGAGGGCTCGACGTGGAAGCCGGTGACGCCGTCCTCGATGAAGCCCTCCACGTACGGGTTGCGCGTGAGGATGACGGGCTTGCCCATGGCCATGCCCTCCAGCGCCACGGTGATGCCGCTGATGATGGGCCGGGCCAGCGGCACCACCACCACCCGGGACTCGGCGTAGAGCTGGCGCAGGTTGGCGTAGGTGCCCCACGAGCGCATCTCCACGTTCGGCGGCAGCGGCCGCGCCTGCGTCTGCTTGCCCGCCACCGAGTAGCGCCACACCGTGTCCGCGGCGATCTTCACCTCCGCGTCCAGCCCCGTGGCCGCCTCGATGAGCGAGTCGTAGTCGCGGTTCACCGCGCCCGCCGCGCACACCTGCCGCTTCGTGGGCTGCTCGGGCCGGGGCTGGAAGTACGCCGTGTCCACCCGTGAGTAGATGACGGAGACGCGCTCGGGTGGCAGGCCGTACTGCTCCACCAGCACGCGCTGGCTGTGCGGCGACAGGCACAGGAAGTGGTCCACCCGCTTGCCGAGCCCCAGCTTCGCCAGCGCCAGCCAGCGCTTCTTGCTGGAGACGTTGTGCACCAGCAGCACGATGCGGCGCTTGCGGCGGCTCAGCAGCCGGTCCACCCCGAGGAACTGGATGGCGGGGAACTCCTCGGCCAGGAAGAGGTTCTGGTGCTCGCGCGTCTCGCGCCACGCGGCCAGCGCGAAGCGGGCGCAGTCCACGTTGGAGGCCGGGTTCAGCCCCCGCTGCGCCATGGAGAGCACCTGCGTGAAGACGCCGCGGCTCATCGCCGCGAACTCGCCCATGGGGCCCTTCTTCTCCAGCGCGTCGTTGACGCGGCTCACCGGCTCGCCCACGCCGATGTATGCGGAGTCTTTCGGCATCGCGTCCCTCTGGCCGTCAGCGGCCCGTGTGGACGCCATCTATCACGTCCCCTCGGCGGGGCGCGCTGGCAGTGACACCGTGAAGACGGTGCCCACGCCCCGCTCGCTCTGCACCTCGATGTCGCCGCCCAGCCGGCGGACGATGTCCCGGCTGATGGAGAGCCCCAGCCCGGTGCCCGTCGTCATCCCCTTCGTCGTGAAGAAGGGCTGGAAGACGCGCGACAGGTGCTCGGGGGCGATGCCCGGCCCCGTGTCCGCCACCTCCACCAGGGCCCGGTCCCCCACCCGGTGGGACGAGACGCGGATCTCCCGGCGCGGCCCCTTCCAGTCCGCCAGCGCCTGCGCCGCGTTGATGAGCAGGTTGCTGAAGATCTGCGACACGCGGCTGGGGCTGCCCCGCACGTGGAGCCCCTCGGCCAGGTCCACGATGACGGTGGCCGCCGGCGTCGTCTCCGCCCGGGTGATGCGCAGCGCCGAGCGGATGGCCTCGTTCAGCTCGAACCAGCCGGTCGCCGCGTCATCCATGCGAGACAGGGCCCGCATGTCCCGGACGATTTCACAGATGCGGCGCGTGCCCTCGTGCGCCTCGCTCACCGCCTGGAGGACGGACTCGAACTCCTCCTGCTCGCGGGGGCCCCACACGGGCCCGGTCCCCGCGGGCCGGCCGTCGAGCTCCGGGTTCAGGCTCCGGCCCAGCGTGGCCAGCCCCTCCTGGATGTAGCTGAGGTTGCTCAGCACGAAGCTGGCCGGGTTGTTGATCTCATGGCTGATGCCCGCGGCCACCAGGCCCATGGAGGCCATGCGCTCGGAGGCGGAGAGCTGGCCCGCCATCCGCCCGTTCTCCAGCGCCAGCACCGCGTGCGAGGACAGCAGCGAGGCCCGGTCCAGCTCTCCCCGGCTCAGCGGCCGCGTCTCGGAGCGGCGCAGGACGACGAGCACCCCGAGCAGCCGCTCGCCCGCCGTCAGCGGCAGCAGCAGCGCCGACACCTCGGGGGGCAGCTCCTGGAAGTCCTTGAAGCGCCAGTCCCCGCCCAGCGGCCCCAGCACCGCCGGCGTCTGGTCCTGGTGGAGCAGGCGCACCATCCGCTCGCCGAGCGACAGGCCGAGGGCGCTCTCCTTCTCGTCGGCCAGCCCGTGGGCGTGCGCCACCTGGAGCTTGCCGTCCGTGTCCGGCAGCGCCAGCAGCACCGCGTCCGCGGACATGAAGGAGCGCACGCTCTCCACGATGGCGCGCGGCAGCTGCTCGAGCGCGTTCTGCTCGAAGAGGGCCTGGCTCAGCCGCACCAGGTCCGTGGAGACGTTGAAGCGGCGCTTCTCCAGCGCGCGCGAGACGCAGGAGAACAGCTCCTGGAGCTTGAAGGGCTTGCGCAGCAGATCGAACGCGCCCGCGCGCATGCACTCGATGGCCGTCTCCAGCTCGGCGTAGGCGGTGGCGACGATGACCTCGGTGGAGGGCGAGGCCTCGCGCACCCGGCGCAGCAGCTCCACCCCGCCCAGGCTCGGCATCCGCACGTCCGTCACCACCAGGTCGAACGAGGCCTTGCGCAGCCGCTCCAGCGCCTCGGAGCCGTTGCAGGCCTCGGTCACCTCGTGCCCCTCCAGCGACAGCATGTCGCTGAGGAGCTGGCGGATGTCCCGCTCGTCATCCACGATGAGAATCTGTCCGCCCATGCCCGGGAAGTCCCTACTCCGCCGCCGGGAGGACGAGCCGGAAGACGCTGCCTCCGGAGGTGCCTGGAACGACGCTCAGGTCCGCGCCCATGCGGCGCAAGAGCCGCCACGCCAGCGCGAGCCCGAAGTTCAGGCGCATGGTGTGTCCGGCGCGCGAGTCCACCTGGATGTGCGGATCGAAGATCTCCGCGCGCCGCGCCTCGCTCAGCCCGAGCAGCGGATCCTCCAGCCGGATGACGGGGCGGCCCGCCTCGTAGCTGGCGCGGATGGCCAGCGGGACGGGGGCCGTGCCCGGCTTCGGCGGCGTGGTCTCGCACAGGAAGGCGAGGATGCGCCCCAGGCTGGACTCGAGATCATCCCGCCCGACGCGGGCGAAGACGGGCGCGGCGGCCTCCACCTGGAGCGGCCGGCTCAGCAGCCCCTCGCGCATCCACGTGGCCAGCAGCGGCACCACGTCCACGCGCTCGACGGGCGCCACGGGGCTGCCGCCGGACAGGGCGCGCAGCTCCGTCAGCAGCGCCTCCACCCGGCGCATGCCCTCCATGGCGTCCCCGGCGGCCTCCTCCGTGTCCTGGATGGAGGCCTCGGCCTGCTGTCCGGCGGCGGTGAGCAGCTTGCGCGCCAGCTCCGCCAGGCTCGGGTCGTCCCGCCGCGAGAGCTCCGCGGCCACCTGGCGGGCGGTGGACCACAGGGACTTCACGTCCCGCGAGTACGAGGTGAGCGTCTGGAGGCTGGCCTTGGTGAAGGCCAGCGGGTTGCTCAGCTCGTGGGTGATGCCGGCGGCCAGCTTGCCGACGGTGGCCAGCTTCTCGGCCTTCACCAGCTCCTCGCGGGTGGCCTCCAGGTCCTTCACCCGGGCCTCCAGCTCGCCGTTGAGGCGCGCCGTCTCCAGCGCCAGCGCGAGCTGGGCCGCGAAGAGGCTGCCGCGCTGCAGCTCCGAGACGGAGAACACCGGCTGCCCCACGCCGCGCAGCAGGATGAGGCTGCCCGCGGGCGCCGCCCCCACCTGCAGCGAGTACGCCAGCGCCGAGCCGATCCGGTCCACCGGTGAGAAGGGCCAGTCCCGGGACGAGTTCACCACGCAGACGGGCTCCTGGCCCTCGATGGAGCGCCGCGCCAGCTCGCGCAGCGCGTGGGTGGGCACCTCCAGCCCGTCCGGGGAAGAGCAGACGTTCAGCTCGCCCGAGCCCAGCTCCGGCAGCAGCAGCCGGAAGGCCTGGTGCGGCACCAGGTCCAACGCCAGCTCGCCCAGGTGCGAGAGCACCTCGTTGCGCGTGCGCAGCGAGAGCAGCGCGCAGCTCACCTCGTACAGCGGCACCAGCGAGCGCAGGCGCCGCTTCTCCACCGCGCGCAGGATGAGGTGGCGCAGCTCGGCGATGTCATACGGCTTGCGGATGTAGTCGTACGCGCCGTGCTTCATGCAGGCCAGCGCCGTCTCCAGGCTCGCGTAGCCCGTGGCGACGATGACCTCCATGTCCGGATCCAGCTCGCGCAGCGCGGCCACCGTCTCCACGCCGTTCATGCCCGGCATCTTCAGGTCCGTGATGGCCACGTCGAAGCGGCGGGTGCCCAGCACCTCCACCGCGGCGCGGCCCCCGTCCGCCGTCACCACCTCGAACTCGTTGGCGGGCAGCGAGAAGGCCAGCATCTCGCGCATGTCCGGCTCGTCGTCGATGACGAGCACGGAGATGCCGCCGCCGGGCGTCAGCTCCTGCACGCTGCGCTTCGGCAGGGCCGAGGAGGAGCCCCGGGAGGCGGGCACCCCTCCGGCGCTGAGCTCCCAGGAGACGGCCAGCTCCCTTGCCGGAGCCTCGGGCGGATGGACTCGTGGATTCATTTCCATGCGGTCGCCTCCATGCGCTGCGCCTGGGGGGGCGCGCCTGCCGCCGGGAGCCACAGCCGGACCGTCGTCCCTGCTCCCGGGGCCGTCTTCACGTCGATGGCGCCCCCGTGCGCCTCGACGATGTTCCTTGTAATGGACAAGCCGAGCCCTGTCCCCTGGCCGACAGGCTTCGTCGTGAAGAACGGGTCGAAGGCCCTCTGGAGCACTTCCTCGGACATGCCACAGCCGGTGTCCGTGACGACCACCTCGATGCCGGTGTCCTGCGCCACCGCCCGGGCACTCATGCTCACCGAGCCACCGCTCGGCGTGGCATCCAGCGCGTTCGCCAGGAGGTTGAGCAGCGCCGACTCGATCTCCTGCACGCAGACCTCCAGCTCGGGCAGCTCGCCGGGCGGCGTGAGGATCTCCAGCTCGATGTTGGCGCGCCGCGCCTGTCCCTGGACCAGCTCGCGCAGCCTGGCGAAGAGGTCCGGCACCGCGACGCGCTCGCGGAAGGGCACCTTGTTGCGCGAGAAGTCCAGCAGCGCCCGGACGAGCTGCGCGCAGCGCTGGGCCTGCCGCTCGATGGCGGCCACCGCCGTGCGCGAGCCGTCATCCAGCGTGGAGCGCCGCGCCATCCCCTGCGCGAAGCCGAGGATGATGCCCAGCGGGTTGTTGAGCTCGTGCGACAGGCCCGCGACCAGCGTGCCCATGGCCGCCATCTTTTCCGACTGCACGAGCGACTCGCGCAGGCGCTTCACCTCGCGCTGGTCGCGCATGATGAAGACATAACCCAGGGGCTGGGCGGCCGCGTCCGCGATGCGCGTCACCAGCAGCTGCACCGGGATGGCGCCCTGCGTGCGGCTCAGCAGCCCCACCTCGGACTCCACCGGCCCCTCGCTGCCCGAGCGCGTCATGAGCTCGGCCAGCGCGCCCTGCTGGCTGGCCGGCACCAGCCGCTCCAGGAAGGGCCGCTCGGAGATCTCCTCCTGGCTCCACCCGAAGAGGCGCGCTGCGGCCTCGTTCCACACGTGGGCGTGGCCCTGTAAGTCACACATCGCGATGGCGGCCGGAGAGGCCGAGGTGATGTGGGCCAGCAGCGCCAGCTCGTCCCGGGAGCGCTCCAGCTCCGCCGTGCGGTGCTCGAGCTTCTCCATCATCTGGTCGAACGTCCGGGCGATGGAGCCCAGCTCGTCCCGGGACTGGAGCCGGACGCGCTGGCTCAGGTCCCCTCCGTCGACGATGCGCCGCAGGGTGCCCTCGATGCGCCCGAGCGGCCGCAGCAGCAGCCGGGTGCCCCAGATGACCAGCCCGGCGAACACCACCGCCAGGACGGCGCCCGCTCCCATCATGCGCTGGCGCAATTCCTGGAGCGGCCGGAGGATGCGCTCGGCCGGCGCGGAGAGCACCAGCGACCAGACCAGCCCGTGCTCGCGCGAGAAGCCCTTCAGCGGCGCGACCAGGTAGAAGGTGTCCCCGAGCAGGAAGGTGGAGTCCTCGCCCGAGACGGCCCTGGGGTTCCACACCCGCCGCAGCGCCTCCGGGGAGAGCGGCCCGAAGAGCGGCCCCTGCTCGGACAGCAGCGTGACACCGAAGCCCTCCCGCGCGGCCGTCTCGCGCAGCAGCGCGACGTCGAACTCGGACACCACCGCGCCCAGGGTACGCCCCTGGGACGAGAGGGGCAGGCCATACAGCAGGCGCGAGCGGCCCTCTCGCTGGACCAGCGCGACGGCGGGCTGGCCAGTGCTCACGCCCGGCCACCAGGGCTCGCGCGCGAAGTCGACGGAGCTCTCCGGGTGGGCCGGGTGCAGCCCGTTGCGCGCGATGACGCGCCCGCCCGCATCCAGCACCCACACGTCCGACACCTCTCCGCCCAGGCCCGGCAGCTGCAGCCGCTGCATGAAGGGCGCGAGGTACGCCTCATGTCCCCGCGGCTCGGTGACGCTGTTGATCAGGAACGTGTTGCCCGCCAGCGACTGCATGAAGGACCACTTGAAGGCCAGCTCCTCCTCGATGTCCGTGGAGGAGATGCGCGACTCGAGCCGCAGTTGCTCGCCGATGCTCTGCTCGAGCGCCTCGCGCGCGTTGCCGGAGACGGTGAAGATCAGCGCCCCCACCGTGGCCAGGTCGATGAGGAGGAAGAACAGGAGGACCTTGCCTCGCAGGCTCCGGAAGAAGCTCACGGCCGGGCCTCACTCAACACCAGGGCCGCGCACAGCATCCACCCCGGTCGTTGCATGTACGCCCCCCATCGCGGCCCCCCAGGGCTCGCCCTGGATGGAGACGGTGATAACCGGACGAAAACCTGCGCGCAGGAATAGGACGGCGTCACGGACCTGGCAGTCCCCCCCTGGGACCGACGACGGGAAATCCCGCCGCCCGGGGAGCCTCTGCGCACCGCCAGAGGAGCTCTGACCGATACATGACAATGTATCAGGTTCGTAGCCAGAGCCTGCAAGCAGGCAGGCTCCCCGGTATGGTGACGGGTGTGAACACCCCTCGTTTCATCCCGGGCCATGAGCCCCCCGCTCGCGGTCGTGAGCAGGCCCTGCTCTTCGCCGCGCACGGGCTGGAGCTGCTCGTCGAGGAGCGCGATGGCGCCCTCTGCTTTCCCAAGGGCGCCGTGCTCCCGGAGCTGGCCCAGGCCGGGCACTTCCTCGGCACGCTGGATGGCGTGGACTGCTACGCGGCGCCCTACCCGAAAGGGCAGGAGCCGCCCCCGGGCCTGAAGCTGATGGGCGCGCGCGGCCTGTTCCTCAAGGTGGACGAGGTGCTGCTCTCGGTCGCCGGCCGGGCCCTGGCCATCGCCGAGTGGGACATCACCCACCGCTTCTGCGGCCGGGACGGCACGCCCACGCAGCTGGTGCCCGGCGAGCGCTCGCGCAAGTGTCCCGCCTGCCGCACGCCGTTCTACCCGCGCATCTCCCCGGCCGTCATCGTGCTCATCACCCGCGGGGACACCATGCTGCTGGCGCGCGCGCCACAGTTCCCCGAGCCCTTCTTCAGCACGCTGGCGGGCTTCGTGGAGCCCGGCGAGTCCCTGGAGGAGGCCGTGGCGCGCGAGGTGAAGGAGGAGGTCGGCGTGGAGCTCCAGAACCTGCGCTACTTCGGCAGCCAGCCGTGGCCCTTCGGGCGCTCGCTCATGGTGGGCTTCACCGCCGAGTACGCGGGCGGAGAGCTGCGCATCGACGGGCGGGAGATCGCCGAGGCGCGCTGGTTCACCATCGACGAGCTGCCGCGCATTCCTCCCCGCGTGAGCATCGCGCGAGCCCTCATCGACAGCTTCATCGCGAGGGTGAAGGCCAGCCGGGGGCCGCCGGCTCCGTAGCGCGCTCACCCCAGAGGGCCACGGGAGCCGGGTCCCCAGGTGAAGTAGATGAACAGGCCGGGCAGCGCCCACAGCGCCGACAGCACCAGGTGCGCCACCCCCAGCGCGCGCGCCACCTTCGCCTGCGGGATGCCGCGCAGGGGCCCCTCGCCCCGCTCGATGCGGCGCAGCTCGCGCGTGGCCACCCGCATCGCGGCCACGCCCAGCACCAGGTGGGGCACCGCCGCCAGGAACAGGACGAGCGGGAAGACGAAGATGCCGGCGATGCACCCGCCAATGAGCCACTTCACCGCCCGGGAGGGAGGCCCGTTCCTGCGCAGCCAGTCCATGCAGTCGGCGCAGAAGGCCTCCTCGCCCAGCACCTCCGTGCAGTCGCCGCACAGGAAGGTGCCGCAGCGCGAGCACGGCGCCACCGCGGCCGTGTCCGGGTGCCTCGCGCAGCGCGCGCCAGCGAGCTCAGGCGTGACGATGCACCACCTCCCTGCCGAGGCCTTGGCGCCCTGGGCTCAGTAGCCCGGCGGCAGGCCCGTCATCAGCCGGGCCAGGCCGTGCGTCCCCAGCCCCAGGAACACGGCCGCCAGCACCGAGCAGCCGAAGAAGCCCGCGAGGATGAGGTTCTTGCGCGGGTGCTCGAACTGACTGAAGGCGTAGAAGAGGATGTAGAAGGGGATGAGCAGCACCATCATCCCCGTGCCCACGCTGCGGCGGAACGCGTGGAGGAACAGGAAGAAGGCGCAGGCGACGGTGACGAGCCCGAAGAGGGCGGCGAGCGGCAGGAGCGGCACGGTGGCCCACAGATAACACGGTCCGGGCTTTGCGGCGGCCCCGAGCGCATATAAATGATGCTCACCCGCCACCCCTCCGAGGTGCCCCTGCCATGGCCAGGCTCAAGACGGTGCTCACCTTCATGCTCGCCGGTGCCTTCCTGGGCAACCTCGTCGCGTCGCTGGCGGCCCCCCAGTTCATGGAGTGGTACAACTCCACCGCGCTGGCCACCCAGACGATGTGCAACCTGCCCGAGGTGGTGCGCAAGGTGACGGACGACCTCATCCGCGCCCAGCTCATCGGCTCGGGCATCGGCGCCGGGGCCTTCCTCGTGCTGGGCATCCTCTTCGTCCGGGCCCGCACCAAGAAGGAGCGGGCCACGCCGCCGCCGCCCGCGGCGCCCACTCCCACCGCCACGAACTGAAGCGCGCGCGCGCCTAGCGCGGGTGGACCAGGATGGACGTCCAGCTGATCAACGTGGCGTTCTCGGGGTCCTTGATCGTCACCTTCAGCACGAAGGTCCGCGGCGAGCTCACCTCGGGCGCCACCCAGCTCGGCTCTCGCACGGTGACGTCGCTGAACGAGCCGGCGGGCGCCAGCGGCTCCTGGAGCCAGTTGTAGACCAGCGGGTCCCCATCCTTGTCCGTCACCACGAGGTGCATCTGCACCTCGTCCCCGGAGGCCACGTCTCGCGAGGAGACCATGGGGCCCTCGGTGACCAACGGCGAGTTGTTGAAGCCCGTACCGCACCCCGTCCCCAGCGCCGCCACCACCAGCAGCGCCACGACGGCCCAGCGTGAACTCGACGACTTCATGGACGATCCTCCACTCACCTCATCCAGCTCTGGAGGGGACACGATGGCCCCACGAGCCGCACGTTACCCTTCCGGTCCCACACCCGCATGGGACTCAGGTCGAGGGTGTCACGCCGAGAGCAACTCCACGGTGAAGCGCGCGCCTCCCTCCGGGCGGTTCTCCGCGCTCAGCGAGCCGCCGAACCCCTCCACGTACTCGCGCGAGAGCGCCAGCCCCAGCCCCGTGCCCTTGCCCTGCGCCTTGGTGGTGAAGAAGGGTGTGAACAGCCGCGGCAGGTGCTCGGGCGCGAAGCCCGGCCCGTTGTCCTCCAGCACCAGGCACACCCGCTCCCGCCGCGCCTGCACCTTGAGCGCCACCCGCGGCCCCGCCACGCGCGCCTCCTCCAGGGCGTCCGCCGCGTTGAGCAGCAGGTTGAGCAGCACCTGCCCCAGCCGCCGAGCGTCCGCCCGCACCAGCGGCACCTCGGGGGGCACCTCCACCTCCACCGCCAGCTTCTTGAGCCGCACCGAGGCCAGCCGCATGCTCTCCTCGATGACGGTCGGCAGCGGGCAGGGGCTCGGCTGGCGAGCGGCCTCGGCCTCCGTGGCGCCGCGCGCCATCCGCGTGAGGTCCTGGACGATCTGCTGGATGCGCGCCACGCCCTCCTGCGTCTCCTTCAGCGCCGCCGCGTGGTCCGGCGTGAAGCGGCCCTCGCGCGGCAGCTCCTCCTGGAGGAAGCGCAGGTTGGCCTGGATGAAGGCCAGCGGGTTGTTCACCTCGTGCGCCACGCCGGCCACCAGCCGCCCCACCTGCGCCAGCCGGTCCGCCTCCTGCGCCCGCTGCTGCGTGGCGCTCAGCGCCTCCTGCGTGGCCCGCCGGTGGGACTCGGCCTCCGCGCGCTCGCGCTTCATCCGCGCGTAGAAGTACGAGGCCTGCACCGCCACCAGCCCCGAGGCGCCGATGAGCAGCCCCCACGTGGCCACCCGCGACACCGGCTGCCCCTCCAGCACCAGCAGCGTGAGCCCCGACACCAGGCAGGCCACCGCGCTCCACAGCGAGCGGTACACCGCCCCCATCGACAGGGAGATGCCCATCATCGGCAGCGCGCACAGCCACGCGAACGTGGGGCTCTGGCTGCCTCCCAGCCGCCAGATGACCAGCGACAGGCAGACGTTGGGCAGCAGCAGCCCGGTGATGAGCCACCCCACCATGCCGCGGCGCACGGGCGACACCACGCGGTGCACCACCCACAGGCTCGCCAGCGTCAGCACCGCCCAGCTGGCGCGGATGGCCAGCGTGTCCCACGGCACCCGGGCCGGCGAGGACAGCACGTCGATGCCCCAGAAGGGCAGGTTCGTGGTGGCCATTCCCACCACCGCGCGCTCCCGCTTCAGCGCGGAGCCTCGCGCGCTGGCGTCCGACGCGGCCTGCGGCTGGGCGGGTTCCCCCTCACTGCGGGGCACGGAATCCAAGAGAAAGCTCACTTCCCACTGATTTCAGGATTTTTAGCAAAATCCATTCTCACGGCGAGCCATGAGCGTCAAGTACCCGAAATCACAGTTGTATGCCCCCCAGGCGAGCGAGCGAGCCGCTGTGGAGCGGCGCGTCGCCTCAGGCCCGTGAAGGGGCGCGCCGGCGTCGGCGCACGGGGGCAATCAGCTGGAGCTTCTCGAGCCGGGACAGGCGCTTGAGGGCGGCCTCGCGGCGCAGGGCGGCGCTTCGGTCCTCCGCGGGCTCGCTCCACACCAGCGTCACTGGCAGGCGGGCCCGGGTGTACGCGGCGCCCTTGCCCCGCCCGTGCGTGGCCACCCGGCGCTCCAGGTCGTTGGTGGCGCCGGTGTAGAGCGTCCCATCCCGGCAGCGCAGCATGTAGACGGTCCAACCGCCAGAGGCGTCCGACACGCGCGCGACTCTACCGCAACGGCGCTCAGTTGCTGGAGGGCTGCTCCGCCCACTCCCAGCCCACCGCGAGGGGCAACCGGATTCCCTCCCACGGCTCCTCTTCTTCCTCGGGCAGGCCACACCCGGCCATCACCTCGGAGACGAGGAGGAGCGGATCATCTTCCCAGGCTTCGAGAATGTGAGCCTCGCTGATCAGCCCCAGGAGCGCTCCCGTCTCTTCCACGACAGGAAGCAGCCGAAGCTGGTGCTCCTTCATGACCCGCAGGGCACACAGAAGCGTGTCTGTGGGTAAAACGGTGACAGTAACCGATGCCGTCATTTCCTCGCTCATCCCGTGCTGCTGCATCTCAAGGCCTCCCAAGCCAATCTGCAGGGGAGTACTGCAACGGGCCTGCCGACCCAATTAATTGCTCACTTTTCAACGGGGCGCCCGACCTGCCAGGGCGTAAGCTCCAGGCGTGAGGCGAATCCAGACGCCGAGGCTGGTCCGCATGGCGGACCTCTTCTCCAAGGCGGTGAGCCGTAGCGGCGAGGGGCTGCTGACGCTGCCGTTCCGGCCGGACGAGCTGTACCGGGTGCCCACGGATGACGGGGCGGGCATCGCCCTGGGGCGCTACCACGCGCGCGGCGAGCGCCGGTACGCCCAGCCCGTCATCCTCTGCCACGGGCTGGGCGCCAATCGCTTCCACATGGACTTCGACGAGCGCTACAGCCTGGCCCGGTACCTGGCGCGCGCCGGCTTCGAGACGTGGGTGATGGAGCTGCGCGGCCGGGGGCTGGCCGGGAGCGCCTCGGACTTCACCTTTGATGATCAGGCCGAGCACGACGTGCGCACCGCGGTGCGTACGGTGGTTTCTACCGGGGCCAAGGAGGTGCTCTGGGTGGGACACTCCAAGGGCGGGCTGATGCTCTATGCCCACCTGGCACGCAACCCGCAGGCGCCGGTGCGGGCCGCGGTGACGATGGGCAGCCCGTTCACCTTCGCGGTACAGCCGGGCCTGCGCATCTTCATGAAGCGCATCGAGCCGCTGCTGCGGCTGGCCACCATCCCCACGCGGCGGATTACGAACATCGCCTTCCTGGGCGCGCCGCCGGGGCCGATGACGCGGTACATGATGCTGGCCGACAACATGGATCCGGACGTGGTGCGCCGGGCCCTGGCCAACGTGCCCTCGGACCTGGCCGGGGGCGTGGTGCGGCAGTTCGCGCGGTGGATCGACACGCACGCCTTCACCACCTACGACGGGAGCTTCGACTACCGGGTACCGCTGGCCGAGGTGCGCGTGCCCTTCCTGCTGCTGGGTGGGAGCCGGGACTTGCTGGCGCCGCCGCTGGCGGTGGCGCGGGCCAAGGAGCACCTCGGCGGGCCGGTGAAGCTGGTGATCGCCGGCAGGGCGCACGGCTTCGCGGAGGACTACGGCCACGCGGACCTGGTGCTGGGCCGCCGCGCGCCGGACGAAATCTTCCCGCTGGTGGAGACGTTCCTCTCCGCGCACGCGACCCGCGCCTGAGCCGGTGGCTTCGGTTGTTCAGGCCCGCTCGTCGTGCTAGCCCGAGCGCCCGCCTCCATGCCCGCCCCTCTTCGCTCCCTGCTCCTGCTCTCGCTGATGCTCGCGGCGTGCGAGCGCGCTCCGGCGCCCGGCCGCGCCGTGGTGGACGTGCGGCACACCCGCCAGGAGGGCGGCACGCCGGTGGCGCGCTGGCAGGGAGACAGCCTCAGCGCCGAGGCCCTGGAGCAGCGCTTCCTGGAGATGAGCCCGGCGCTGCGCGAGCGCTACCAGACGCCGGAGGCGAAGCGCGAGTACGTGGAGAGCGTGGCCCGCTTCGAGCTGCTCACGCGCGAGGCCATCGCCCGAGGGCTGCAGGATGACCCCGAGGTGATGGCCAGCCTGAAGCGCGCGCTGGTGAACCGGCTGATGCGCCAGCAGCTGGAGCAGGCCCCCGCCACCGTCACGGACGCGGAGGTGGCCGAGGCCTACGCGCGCCAGCGGGCGGACTTCTCGCGGCCCGCCCAGGTGCGCCTCTCGCACATCTTCCTGGCCGCGCCTCGGGGTGACGCCGCGAAGGTGGCCGCCGCCCGGACGAAGGCGGAGGAGCTGATGAAGCAGCTGCGCGCGCTGCCGCCCACGGACTTCGACACCTTCCGGAAGCTGGCGCGCGAGCAGAGCGAGGAGCCGCGCTCCCAGCCGCTGGAGGGAGACATGCGCTTCCTCACCGACGAGGCGCTCGCCCGCGCGTACGGGCCCGAGGTGCTCGAGGCGACACGCGGGCTGACGGAGTCCGGCGCCCTGGTGGGCCCCGTGCAGACGGAGCAGGGCCTGCACCTGCTCAAGCTCCAGGGGCGACTGCCGGCGGTGGACCTCTCGCTGGAGGAGGTGCGCGAGCAGCTGGCCGAACGGCTGCGCGGCGCGAAGCAGACCCGGGCCTGGGCGGACTTCCTCGAGGACGTCGCCCGCCGCCAGGCGCTCTCCATCGACGAGGGCATGCTCTCGCGGGTGAAGGTGGATGTGTCAGCGCCCATGCGCGCACCTTCGGGGCCCATGCCGGGCACGGTGCCTGCCCCCCTCGCTTCCGGGGGAGGGATGCCATGAAGGCAACCTTGCCAGGCGGAGGGGCGGGGAGGACCGTTGCCCTTCTGCCGCGTCCCTCGTAGAGGAAAGCCTGCATGCGCCCCTTTCCTACCCGTTCCTCCTCGCTCCTCCTCGTCCTGGCGCTCGGCGCCGTGGGCGCGGTGGGCTGCAACAAGCCCCCTCAGCAGGAGCCGGACGACAGCGTGGTGGCCACGGTGAATGGCGAGGTGCTCAGTCGCGCCGAGTTCGAGCTGGAGCTGTCGCGGGAGCTGTCCTCCTCCGAGGCCCCGGAGCGCACGCCGGAGGAGATCGAGCCCTTCAAGCGGGCGCTGGTGGACTCGCTGGTGAAGCGGATGCTGCTCTTGCAGGAGGCCAAGCTGCAGAACATCACCGTCACGCCGGAGGAGGTGGACCGGCAGATGCTGCGGCTGACGGGGGACTACCCCACGGACAGCTTCAGCGACGCGCTGGCGCAGGGGCAGCTGTCGCTGTCGGAATTGCGCGCGCGTGAGTCCCAGCGGCTCATCATCGAGAAGCTCTTCTCGATGCACGTGTACGCGCGCGTGGCGGTGACGGAGGAGGAGCTGCGCGCGTACTACACGGCGCACGAGTCGGAGTTCCAGGAGCCCGAGCAGGTGCACGCGGCACAGCTGGTGGTGAAGGGGCTGGACGAGGCGAAGCGGGTGCAGGCGCAGCTGAAGGCGGGCAAGAAGTTCGCGGACCTGGCGCGCCGCTACTCGCTGAGCGCGGACGCGAAGGTGGGAGGAGACCTGGGCTTCTTCCCGCGCGGGCAGATGCCGCCGGCGTTCGACGCGGTGGTCTTCAACATGCGGCCGGGACAGGTGTCGGACGTGGTGTCCACGGAGTACGGCTACCACCTGTTCAAGGTCATCGAGTTCAAGCCCGGACGGAAGCATGAGTTCGCCGAGGTGCGCGGGCAGGTGGAGTCGCGCATCGTGGCGAAGAAGCAGTCCGAGGCGCAGGAGGCCTTCGAGAAGGAGCTGCAGGCGAAGGCGAAGGTCTGGGTGAACGAGTCGGCGCTGCAGGCCATCCGTGGAAGGCCTGTACCGCAGCCGACCGTGGCGAAGTAGAACGGGCTCTTGGGCCTCGGGGTTGCCTGGGGCCGGCATGAGGGACGAGATGAAGACGTGGGTGAGTGTCATCGCGGTGGCCGCGCTCCTGGTGGGCGGCGTGGCGCGCGCGGAGCTGGTGGACCGGGTGGCCGCGGTGGTGAACCGCGACATCATCGCGCTGTCCGAGGTGCAGCAGCGGGCGGCTCCGGAGCTGGCGCGCCTGGCGGCCGAGCGGGATCCGCGCAGGCGGGCCGAGCAGCGCAGCCAGATCCTCAAGCAGGCGCTGGACATCCTCATCGCCGAGAGGCTGGTGGAGGCGGAGGTCCGCGAGCTGGGGCTGACGGTGACGTCGGCCGAGATCGAGGAGGCGATGGCGGACGTGCGCAAGCAGAACAACATCAGCGACCCGGCGCAGTTCGAGCAGCTGCTGTCGCGCGAGGGCTACACGATGAAGAGCTACCGGGAGTTCCTGGGCAAGCAGATCGCCCGGGGCCGGCTGATGCAGCTGAAGGTGGCGACCAAGGTGAAGATCTCCGAGGAGGACCTGAAGGCGGCCTACGCGCAGTACTCGAAGCTGGAGGGCGAGGAGGCGGAAGTGCACGCGCGCCACATCCTGGTGTCGGTGGATCCGAAGGCGACGCCGGAGCAGGTGGAGGAGGCGCGCAAGAAGGCGGTGTCCATCGCGGAGGAGGCGCGGCGGCCGGGGATGGACTTCTCGGCGCTGGCGAAGGCGCGCAGCGACGGCCCGAGCCGGGAGGACGGCGGAGACCTGGGCTTCTTCCGTCGCGGGGTGATGGTGCCGGCGTTCGAGAAGGCGGCGTTCTCGCTGAAGGTGGGCGAGGTGAGCGAGCCCATCCGCACCAACTTCGGCTGGCACGTGCTGAAGGTGGAGGAGCGGCGCGCGGTGGGGGTGACGCCGTACGAGGAGATGCGCCCCAAGCTCGAGCTGAAGCTCCGGGAGGAGAAGACCGAGAAGTTCGTCGAGCAGTACGTGCAGGAGCTGCGCAAGAAGGCCATCGTCGAGGTGAAGCTCTAGCCAGGTCCGAAGGTCTAGCCTCCCGGCGAACCGGTCGCGAACTGGTATGACAAGCAGACCAGTTCGGACAAGGTTCGCCCGGCAGGAGGGTGGACCGGACGCGGGGGCGAGCTCGGGAAGAGGGTCATGGCACTACCCATCGTGGGCATCTCGCTGGGGGACGTCTCAGGCATCGGCCCGGAGGTGACGGCGGCGGCGCTGGCGCTGCCCCGGGTGCGCCGGGCGCTGGTGCCGGTGGTGTTCGGGGACGGGCCCACGCTGGCGCGCTTTCCGATCTTCCGGAGGTACGCGCGGGCGACGCCGGAGACGCTGGGCCGCGCGGTGGGCCCCACCGTGTGCGAGGTGACGACGCTGGCGGAGAAGGATCGCCGGCCGGGCAAGCCGACGCGCGCGGGGGGACAGGCGCAGTACGCCTTCGTGACGGCGGCGATCGAGGCGGCGCGCGCGGGGAAGGTGGACGCGCTGTGCACGGCGCCGGTGTCCAAGGAGCAGATCTCCCGCGCGGGCATTGCCTTCATGGGCCACACGGAGGTGCTGGCGGAGGCCTTCGGGGTGGAGGTGTTGATGTTGATGGACGGGCCGCGGGTGCGGGTGGCGCTGGCCACCAACCACGTGCCCGTGTCGGCGCTGCCGAAGCTGCTCACGGTGGAGAAGCTCACCGAGCAGCTCGAGCTGCTGTCGCGGGAGCTGAAGCCGGTGGTGGGCCGGCGGCCGCGCATCGCGGTGCTGGGGCTCAACCCGCACGCGGGCGAGGGCGGGCTGCTGGGACGCGAGGAGGTGGAGATCATCTCTCCAGCCATCAAGCGAGCGCGGGCGGCGCGGGTGGACGCGCACGGGCCGGTGCCGGCGGACGGGCTGTTCGCGCGGCCGGATGACATCCCCTACGACGCGGTGCTGGCGATGTACCACGACCAGGGGCTCATCCCGGCCAAGGCGCTGGACTTCGAGCGCACGGTGAACGTGACGCTGGGACTGCCGGTGCCGCGCACCTCGCCGGACCACGGCACGGCGTACTCGCTGGCGGGCACGGGCCAGGCCAGCCGCGTGCCCATGGTGGAGGCGCTGCTCAAGGCAGCGCTGATGGCTCAGGCCCGGAAGTAGCTCGCAGGCCCCTTCGGCTCAGAAGACGAAGGGAAAGCGGATGGGCCCCATCTGGGTCTGGTGCTGCGGGAACTTCCAGTCCCTCACCAGCCCCTCGATGCAGGTCGCCAGCGCCGTGCCGCGCAGCGCCTGGGTCTCCATCGCGATGCCATACGTGGAGCCGCTCGGGTAGACGAACCACCGCATCACGAACCTGCCAACGGTCAGCCCGGGGATGGACTCCTTGTGCCGCCGGATGCACGAGGCGATCGCCGGCTGGTTGGTGACCACCACCTTCTGGACGTCCTCCGGCGTCAGGCTCTCCGGGACTGCCTCGGCAGGATCGGGCGGGATCCACACCGACTTCACGCCCTTCGACTCGGGCACCTTGCGGACCGCGTCCTTCGTGAAGCCCAGCTCCCGCGCGAATTCCTTGTCGAACTCCTCGTACTCGCCCGGTTCCGCCGCGTCCGTCGACTCCGCAGCGGCCTTCGCTATCGGCGCGGGGGCCTGCGCCACCGCTGGCTGCTGCATGAAGGGCATCTCTTCCTCCGTCTCCTCCAGGGACGGATCCTCGATGTCACGGCGCTCCTGCGCAGCCTGCGCGGCGGAGACCTTCCTGGCCTGGGCCATCTCGCGCGACTTGACGTTCGTGGGCTGCGTCGGACGCAGGGACTCCTGCGCGGCGTGAGCGATCGCTCCAGGCTCCGGCGAAATACCTGCCTGCGGAATCACCGCGGCCTGGGCAATGGCTCCCGGAGCAGGCTCAGCCTGAGGCGCAGGCTCGCTCGAGGCAGTCACACGCCCAGGAACCAGCGGTCCCGGCAGCGCCTCCTCGGAGGCATCCTTCGCCGTCCTCCAGTCCCCAACGGCCGACTCCGACTGCAGGGAGAGCGGCGAGTCCTTCACGGACAAGACACGCTCGGGCACGGCCGTCGCCGGCGGAGGCGCCACCGCGGCCACCGTCCCCGCGGGCACATAGGCGGCCGCCACCTGGGTCCGATCCGGCAGGCTGTCCCGCACCATCCAGAGCATTCCCGTCACGAGCAGGCTCGCGGCGCTCACGCCCACGAGCGCCCCCGCCGTCACCCACAGCGTCCGGTTGGGCGCCTCGACAGCAGGCGCGGGCACCACGGGAACGTTCCACCCGGGCTGCGCCAGATGAGGAGCCACCGCCAGCCCCGGCAAGGGTGCCTGAGGAGGAGCCCACGGGGCCTCCACCGGGAGCGCCGCCACGGGCGCAATGGGCTCCACCTCCTCGAGCAGCTTCGGCTTCAGATGCTCCGGGATCGGGCACTCCCCACCATCGAGATCCTTCGAGTTCTCCGCGGGCTCCTCGGGAGGCGGCAGCGTGCGCAGCCACTGCTCCTCCGCGGCGGCCAGCGCGAGCACACCCTGGAGACGCTCCGCGGGCTTCTCCTCCACCGGCGGGGGCTTCACCTCGGGCTCGGGCTGAACGAACAGCTCGCGATCCAGATAGGCATCCAGCTCCGTGTCGAGCGCCTCTTGCACATCCTGTTGGACGCCACTGCCCGGCCGGCCCTTCCACTCGGCACCACGAACGAAGGACAGCGCACCGGCTTCCGTCTGATTCTCGACCACGCCCCACCCCCGACCCGTACTGACCCGACCCAGATAGGCCGTGAGAAAGTAAGAACGCGTGGGTGGCGCGCCACCACGGTGTTCATCGGTGGGCAGTGGTTCCTTCCGCTATCCGTCAGACGCGCTCCGGAGCGTCGGGTGTCCCACCCGGCAGCCCTCCCTGGGGGCGCATCCTGCCCGAAGCACGACACTCTCCATCGATTGCGTGGGGCGGCTCCGAGCCGGAGTCTCCGACCTTGGCAGGATGTACTCCCAGAGGATCACATGCGCTCAATCGCCATGCTGCTGTGTCTGCTGTGGAGTCTGGCCGCGCAGGCTCAACAAACGATGGAGCTGGCTCAGGCCCCTTGTACGAGCACCTATGACTGCTGCTTGATGCGCAACCCTGGCACGCCGCAGGTCTGTGGTGGAAGAATAGGTGCCACCAACACCGAGGGGACAGCGGCGCTGGCGACTGCCGTGGATGGCAAGGCGCTCGCGAGTCAGCTGGCTCACATGGCGGCGCATCTTGCTCGGCTCCTCGCATTGTCGGAGGTAGGCGGGGTTCCTCCGGGTGAGCCTCCGAACAAGGACACAGACAAGCACTGGTGGACGGAGATCAAAGCGAGCCTGAAGAACGTCAAGCATTTGCTCAAGAACGCCAGGAGTCGGCGGCAAGTCCTGGCGGAACTCCGAAAAGACGGCCGATTCTCCGAGCAGCAGGTGGCAGACCTCGAAGCGCGCCTTGCCGAGGCCGCCAAGAAGATGGGAGATGACACACCGATGAACCTTCTCCCCAGAGAGTAACGAGCGATGGAGCCCTCCCTCGTCGCACAGACCTTGCTCCCGGACCTTCCTGATGAGGAGCCCTGGTACGAACTGAAGTTCCAGTTCCAGGAACTTCATGAGGATTGCTCCCGGCTCCTGAGGAAGCTTCTACCTCTCGCGCCCCAGCTGACCATCAACGCCAGGTCCCGACATATCTACGACGAGTTGTTCGATATCCATGGAGTCGTCCATCACGATGCGAAGGACCATGCCCGGCGCGCGATGGAACTGGCGGGTTATCTCCTCACCCGCTCACCGGGTTCCATCCCGGAATGGAACCCGGGTGAGGACGGAACCGCGGATTTCTCCATTCCGCTCGAGGTCAGCGCCTGCACCTCGCTCGACACCGCCCGCGCCAGACTGACTTTCCACGTGGAAGGGCTACGCTCCGCCATCGACAAGGCGCTCCAGGCAGTCCTCCGTGCGGCAAGTCTCCGCGGAGCGCGCCATCAGGTGCTGGAAGCCGTGCAGGCTGAAGCCACCGGGATCTACGAAACGCTCCACAATGTAGCTCTACCCCACGCCCAAGCTGCCTACTGCTGGTCCGAGCAACACTGGCGTCTGGCCGACCCGGAAGGCGCCGCCGCCCACGACCAGCGCTCCGCGGAGATCGACGCGGAGCTGGCCTCCCTTGAGGAAGAGTAGCCTCAAGGCCCGATAGGACTACCGGGCCACCGCGCGGGCCTCGGGGAACGGAGCAGGCTCCCTCACGGGCGCGAGCCTCCGCATGGAGGCCTTGCCCACCACCACGTCCACCATCTTCCGCACGCGCGTCCAGACGCTCTCCTGCACGTAGGGCACACCGTACTTCTCGCACAGCGCCCGAACCTTCGGCTGCGCCTCCCGGTACTTGAGCATCGGCAGGTCTGGCCAGATGTGGTGCTCGATCTGGTAGTTCAGCCACAGGTGCGCGAAGTCGTTCAGGTCCCCGCCCGTGCGGTAGTTCGCACTGCCCACCACCTGCTGCACGAAGCGCGCCCCCCGGC
This sequence comes from Hyalangium gracile, assembly GCF_020103725.1. Classification (NCBI taxonomy): domain Bacteria; kingdom Pseudomonadati; phylum Myxococcota; class Myxococcia; order Myxococcales; family Archangiaceae; genus Hyalangium; species Hyalangium gracile. The sequence continues at coordinate 22,009 of NZ_JAHXBG010000033.1, forward strand.
TCTCGGGCGACGCGTCGAAGCGGTACAGGTCCTCACCCGTGTGGTTGGGCCCCACCACGAGGAAGGTGTGCAGGTTCGTCAGCAAGTCCGCCAGCACCGAGTTACACAGCACGCTGAACGCCGCCCACACGCCCAGCGGCAGGAACAGCGCCGGGAAGAGCAGGAAGTGGAAGGCCGCATAGGGCGCGTAGCACTTCAGCACCAGCTCCCACCGCTCCGCCCGGGTGAGCGAGGCGCCCTCCCGCCGCCCCTTGCGCCGCAGCGCGCTCAGCGTCTCCGGCGCGTAGTAGCTGGCCCGCCACGTCAGCGCGAGCACCCCCAGCAGCAGGTAGCGCAGCCCCAGCGGCCGGCGCGTGTCGCGCAGCGTGCCCTCGGCGTTGCGCTCGAGCAGATCCGGATCCGCCTCCTCCCCCGTGTGCGAGTGGTGGAGCACGTTGTGCTCGAAGATCCACGCCTCCGGCATCATCCAGTCCAGCCAGTCGAGGAAGCGGCGCCCGCCGCGCGCGAAGCCCTTGCTCGTGCGCGCCGCCGGCACACCCGGCACCCGATCATACCCGCGGTGCCCCACGTGGTGCATCAGGAGCCAGCGCGTGGAGCGGCCCAGGCTCAGCGCCGCGGCGCTCAGCGGGTTGGGCGCCAGCCAGCTCGTGGCCACTCCCAGCAGCGTGGCCACCCGCCCCCAGCGCTCGATCTTCCGCAGGTGCGCGGCGTCCGCCTCCCCCAGCGAGGCATCCAGCTCCTCGCGAAGCGCCTTCAGCTCCCGCTGGAAGGCCTCCATGTCCACGGTGGAAGGATCAAAGGCGCTCTGGGAGGGGGACATGCGAAGGGGCTCGGGCGAAGGTGCGCCGCGAAGCCTATCAATGTTCCCCCTCAGACATGGGAGGCTTCGGACGCGGGAGCTCCATACGGCCGCTCCGGCGGCACGCGTGGCAGCGAGAGCCGGAAGCACGTCCCCTTCCCCGGCTGGCTCTCCACCTCGATGTGGCCCCCGTGCGCGGTGATGATGCCGTGCACCACCGCCAGCCCCAGCCCCAGCCCCATCCCCGGCGGCTTGGTCGTGAAGAACGGCTGGAAGAGGTGGTTCAGGGTCTCCGACGACATGCCCGTTCCCGTGTCGCGCACCTCGATGCGCACCCACGTGCCTTCCTGCCGCGTGGAGATGCTCACCTGTCCCTGCTCCGACGTGGCCTGGCCCGCGTTGACCAGCAGGTTCACCAGCACCTGGGCCATCTGCCGCGGGCGCCCCACCACCGGCCCCACCGCTCCCAGCTCGCACTCCACCTGGCAGTGCCGCAGCTGGCTGTGCGCGATGCGCAGCGCCATGCGGACCTCCGCGTTCAGGTCATACTCCTCGAACGCCTCCGGATCGCCCCGCGCGAAGCGCCGCAGGTCCGCCACGATGCCGTTGACCCGCCTGATGCCCTCCAGCGTCGCCGGCAGCACCTCGTCCCGGTGCTCCTTCAGCGGCTCGGCCAGCTCGGGCAACTCCTTCAAGTCCCTGAGCAGCAGGTTGATGTTGCTGGCCACGAAGCTCATCGGGTTGTTGATCTCGTGCGCCACCCCCGCCGCCATCATGCCCAGGCTCGAGAGCTTCTCCTGCTCGATGGCGCGCGCGTGCATGCGGCGCATCTCCTCGTGGGCCCTCTCCAACCCGGAGCGCTGCTCGAGCACCTTCTCCAGCGCCCCCCGCAGCAGCGAGCCGCGTCGCTCCGCCAGCAGGTAGCCGAAGACACCCAGGATGGTGAAGGCCAGCGCCATGTCGGCCCTGGCCCCATCCAGCAGCGCCATCGAGTTCAGCAGCACCAGATAGACGGCGGTGCGCGGGCGCACCCAGCGGTCCAGCCCGTGGTACCACAGCATGTTGTACGGCACGAAGGCCCAGACCAGCGGTGACCACCCGGTGGCATGTCCGCTCACCGAGATGCCCGCCACGTTCAGCAGCATCCGCGCCGTCTCCACCCAGGCGCGTGACAGCCTCCGCGCCAGCCGCTCCAGAAGCCACACATTGGCGAAGGTCAGCACCACCGCCACCGCCATCACGGTGAGCACCTGCCCCCACCGTCCCCAAAACCAGACGAGGATCGACAGGTTGATGGCCATCGGCCCCATGCCCGCGATGGCCTGGATGCCTCGGTGGACCTGCTCGGGATCGGCGTCCGGCAGCCCCTGCGTCGAGCCTTCCGGGCGCTGCCGCGGCTCCACGTCCGCTGAGCGCTGAGTCGAGCGGGAACTCATCGGACCCCAGCAAAGTCTGTCATGGGTACCCCCCCCTGCTTCCGCCTGCGGAATCCTATCATCTAGTCTGACGGAAAAGCTTTCAACCCTGGAGAGTCCCTGAATGGCAGACACGCTTGGGCAGCACTATCGTCCCCACGAGCAGCCTCAGCTGGATGATCCGCATCCCTTCCTGGCCCGGCTGCGTCGCGAGGCGCCCGTCGTCCTGGCCCCGGCCTTCCACCTCTGGCTGATCAGCAAGTACCAGGACGTGCTGTCCATCCTGAAGGATCCCCGGCGCTTCAGCTCGCAGGACATCCTGCGCTCGCCGGTCGAGCTGCCACCCGACGTGAAGGGTGTCGTGGAGGAGGCGGGCTTCACCCAGGACTATCCCCTGCTCGGAGATGATCCTCCGGCCCACACGCGCATCCGCGGCTTCGTGAGCAAGGCCTTCTCGGCCGCCCGCATGGCGGCGATGGCGCCGCGCATCCAGCAGATCACCGACGAGTACCTGGACGCCCTGGAGCGCCAGGCGGCCGGGAGCGCGGACATCGTCGCCGGGCTGACCTATCCGATGCCCATGCGGATGGCGACGGAGCTGCTGGGGATTCCCAAGGAGGACATGGATCGCATCAAGAAGTGGTGCGAGGAGCCCGTCCTCCTCTTCAACAGCGGCCAGACGCACGCGCAGCAGCTGGAGCGCGCCCGGCGCATCGCCGCCTACTGGCGCTACCTGAGGGACCTGGTCGAGGAGCGTCGGCGCAACCCCCGCCCGGACGACCTCCTCACCACCCTCATCGAGGCCCGCATCGAGGGGGAGAAGCCCCTGGACACCCGGGAGATGGTGAACCTGTCCAGCGTCCTCGTGTTCGCGGCGCAGGAGACGACCACGAACCTGATCGGCAATGCGCTGGTCCACCTGCTGCGCCACCCCGAGGCCTGGCGGCTGCTGTGCGCCGAGCCGGCCCGCGCTCCCCAGGTGGTGGAGGAGGTGCTGCGCTACGACGCGCCCGCCTCGGCCATGATGCGCTCGACCACCGAGGACGTGGTGCTCTCGGGCACCGCCGTGCCCAGGGGGGCGCGGCTGCTGCTGCTCTTCAACTCGGCCAACCGGGACGAGGACATCTTCGAGCACGCCGACCGCTTCGACATCACCCGTGAGAGCTCGGCCCGGCACCTCGGCTTCGGCTATGGCACCCACTTCTGCGTGGGCGCGCCGCTGGCGAGGCTGCAGGCGCGCATCGCCCTGGAGACGCTCGCCCGACGCCTGCCGGACCTGCGCCAGGTGCCCGGCGAGCCTCCCGTCTACGCGCCCAACCTCCTCAACCGTGGGCCGCAGCGGCTCATGGTGGCGTGGAAGGACTGAGCCCACCCGGAATTTCCGGCTGAAACTTTTCGCCTGCTCGCGAGGTGCTCCAGCTGCTCTCCGGAGAGAAGTACGACACCGCCGAGCAGTGGAAGGCGTGGCTCGCGCGCCAGCCCAGGTGAGCCGCCCGGCGACTACCAGCGCTCCTTGTCGGACTGGGGCGACATGGGCGAGGACGGCGCGGACACGCCGTTGATGTTGAGGCCCCCGTGCATGAACATGGGCGCGCCCAGGAGGAAGCCGGCCGGGAAGTTGAGCGTCGGCTTCGACACCTCGTCCAGGGCCGCCACCTGCTGCGGCGTCAGCTTCAGCTCCAACGCGCCCAGGTTGTTGTCCAGCTGCTCCAGCGTGCGCGCGCCGATGATGGTGGAGGCCACGCCCGGCCGGTTCTGCACCCACGCCAGCGCCACTCGCGCCACGGTGGTGTCCTGCTCCTTCGCCACCTTCTGGAGCACGTCGACGATGGAGTAGGCCTTCTCGCTCAAGTTGGCGTCCACCCACATGCCACGGTCCGCCTTCACCTTGCCCGCGTTCTCGCGCGTGTACTTGCCGCTCAGCACGCCGCTCTTGAGCGGAGACCACGGGGTGATGCCCAGCCCCAGCTCGCGCGCCATCGGCACCAGCTCGCCCTCCACGGTGCGCTCGATGAGCGAGTATTCGATCTGCAGCGCCACGAACGGCGCCCAGCCCTTGAACTGCGCCAGCAGCTGCGCCTGCGCCACCTTCCACGCCGGCGTGTCCGACACGCCGATGTAGCGGACCTTGCCCGAGCGCACCAGGTCATCCAGCGCGCGCATCGTCTCCTCGATGGGCGTGTGCGGGTCGTAGCAGTGCAGCCAGTACAGATCGATGTAGTCCGTCTGCAGCCGGCGCAGGGATTCCTCGCACGCGGCCATCAGGGACTTGCGGCCCGCGCCGCCGCCGTTCGGGTCGCTCGGGAAGAGGTTGCCGAAGAACTTGGTGGCGATGACCACGCGGTCGCGCTTGCTGGGAACCCGGCCGATGTGGTCGCCGATGATCTTCTCCGAGTGGCCGCGCGTGTAGATGTTCGCGGTGTCGATGAAGTTGCCTCCCCGCTCCATGAAGCGGTCCAGGATGGCGTTGGAGGCCTCGACGCTGCTGCCCCAGCCGAAGTCCTCGCCGAACGTCATCGCTCCGAGGCAGAAGGGGCTGACGCGCAGGCCAGAGCGGCCGAGGGTGAGATAGGCATTGAGTGCCATGGGTGCTCCAAGGAGTTGGGGTGAAGTGGCGCGGATTGTTAGCGCCGCCCCGCCGCGCTCGCCACCCGATCCTTGCTGGGCTCGGCGCCCAAACGGACGTAGGCTCCGAGGCTCGACCGAGCAACACGGAGCCTGCATGTCCGCGACCCCCGAGGTGTCCGATCCCCACGGCCTGATGACGCGCCAGTTCCAGGTGGACCCCTACCCCACCTACGATCGGCTGCGAGAGGAGGCCCCCGCCTACTTCAGCGAAGCCTGGGGCGGCTGGATCCTCACGCGCTACCAGGACGTGCAGGGTGGCTTCAAGGATCCGCGCCTCTCCTCCAACCGCGCGGGAGCGTTCGGGGCCATGCTCCCGGCGGCCCTCAAGGAGCGGCTGGCGCCCGTCGTCACCAGCCTCAGCTCCTGGGCGCTGCTCATCGATCCGCCGGCCCACACGCGCATCCGTTCGCTCGTCAACAAGGCCTTCACCCCGCGGCTGGTGGAGTACCTGCGGCCCCGCATCCAGGAGCAGGTGGACCTGCTGCTCGACAAGGCCGAGGCGACGGGGAAGATGGACATGGTGCAGGACGTGGCCAACCTGCTGCCGGTGGCGGTGATTGGCGACATGCTCGGCATCCCCCGCGAGGACGGCCTGAAGCTGCGCGCCTGGGCCAACGCCTTCGCCGTCTTCTTCGGCACCACCAAGTACACGCCGGAGGTGCTGGACCTGATGCGCACCGGCATCGTGGAGATGGAGGAGTACTTCCGGGGCCTCATCGCCCAGCGGCGCAAGAGCAACACCGTGGGCAGCGATCTGCTGAGCACGATGATGGCGGCCGAGGACCAGGGCAACATCCTCTCCGAGCAGGAGGTGCTGGCCACGTGCTCGCTGGTGCTGTTCGCCGGCCACGAGACGACCACGCACCTGCTCGCCAACGGCCTGTACCTGCTGCTGAAGAACCCGGAGCAGCGCGAGGCCCTGCTGAGCTCCGACGAGCAGCTCGCCGCCTCGGTGGAGGAGATCCTCCGCTACGAGAGCCCCATCCAGCGGCTCAGCCGCGTCATCGCCGAGGACTTCGAGCTGCACGGGCAGACGCTGCGCAAGGGCCAGAAGGCCTTCCTGATGATCGGCGCGGCCAACCGCGACCCCCGCCAGTTCCCCGGGGCGGAGCGACTGGATCTGCGGCGCCAGGACAACCGCCACATCGCCTTCGGCTTCGGCATCCACTACTGCCTGGGCGCGGCGCTGGGCCGGCTCGAGGGACAGATCGCCCTGCGCACGTTGATGCGCCGCTTCCCCCACATGAAGCTGGAGCAGGAGCCGGAGCGCCTGGAGAACGTGGCCTTCCGCGGCTTCAAGTCCCTGCACGTGGCCCTGCGATGACCGCCGCCGCGAACGCGCTGGGGCTCGAGTACCAGCCGCTCGCCCCGCCTCAGCTGGATGATCCGTTCCCGCTCTATGCCCGGCTCCGGCGGGAGGCGCCCGTCACCTTCGCGCCCGGCTTCCACCTCTGGCTCGTCAGCCGCTACCAGGACGTGATGACCGTCCTGAAGGACACGCGGCGCTTCAGCTCGCGCGACATCCTGCGCCCGCCCGTCGATCTCCCCAAGGAGCTGGTCGAGCTGCTGACGGCCTCCGGCTACTCCGCCGACTATCCGCTGCTAGGAGATGATCCGCCCGCCCACACGCGCATCCGCGCCCTGGTCGGCAAGGCGTTCTCCCCGCCCAACGTGAGCGCCATGGAGCCGCGCATCCGGGCCATCGCCCGCGGCCACCTCGACGCGCTACTGCGGAACGGCACCCGCGCGGACCTCATCTCGAACCTGGCCTGGGCGCTGCCCATGGACGTCATCACCGAGCTGCTCGGGGTGCCCCACGCGGACCGGAATCAGATCCGCGAGTGGACCGAGCACGAGAAGCTCATCTTCGTGCCCCAGATTCCCCCCGATGCGCTGCGGCGCGCCGTCGAGGGCGTGGCCGCCTTCCGCCGCTACCTGCGGGCGCTGGTCGAGGACCGCCAGAAGAACCCTCGGGAGGACATCCTCTCCACGCTCATCTCGGCGCGCATCGACGGCGAGAACCCGCTGACCACGCTGGAGCTGATGAACCTGGCCTCGGTGCTCGTGTTCGCCGGCAACGAGACGACCACCAACCTGATCGGCACCACGCTCCTGCACCTGCTGCGCAAGCCCGCGCTCTGGGAGGAGCTGCGCGCCAACCCCGCCGCCATCCCCAACACCATCGAGGAGGCGCTGCGTTTCGACGCGCCCGTGGTGGGGATGATGCGCACGGCGACCGAGCCCGTGCAGCTCGGCGGCGCGAACATCCCGGCCGGGGCCCGGCTGCTGCTCCTGTTCGCCTCGGCCAACCGGGATGAGACCGTCTTCACGGACGCCGAGCGCTTCGACCTCCACCGCGCCAACGCGAGCCGCCACCTCGGCTTCGGCCATGGCACCCACTACTGCGTGGGCGCGCCGCTGGCGAGGCTCGAGGCGCGCGTGGCCCTGGGGCTGCTGATCGAGCACCTGCCCAACCCGCGCCTGGCGGCCGGGGAGACCATCTCCTACCTCCCCAACCTCATCCACCGGGGGCCCGGCCGCCTGATGGTGGAGTGGGACGCTCCGCCCGCCCTGTGAGCACCGAGAGGCTCCCCTGCGCGTGGGAGCCTCCCGGCGTCTCAGGGCTCAGGCCACCACGAAGGTCGCGCTGCCGCGCAGCTCCACGGTGTCATGGGTCTGCAGCTGGACGTTGGCCGGCAGGCGCGGAGGCAGCCGGCTGCGCGTGAAGATCGCCACCGCCTCGACGGGCTGCTCGGCGACCGTCGACATGAGCGCGACGCGCGGGATGAGCACGGAGAAGATGAGCGAGCCGGCGTCCGCGTCCGGCTCCAGCGTGATGCTCACCAGGGTGCCGATCTCCGACTCCACCTGGCGGATCTCCTCGCCGCGCGCGTTCACCTCGTGCACACGGTCCTTGTAGTGGAACAGCGGCTGACCCGTGAAGCTGGTCGCCGAATAGGACACGGAGATGCGCCGGTTCTGGAGGTTGAACGTGTTGGCGAGGATGACGGGCGGGCGAACGACGGTGGTGGTCTCTGCGGTAGCGGTGTCCATGAAGGTTCCTTGTTTCCGGGTATGCCGCGTGGGGTCATCACGCGGCTGCAGGGTTGGAGGAACCTCCGTGTGGATGTGATGGGGCTCGGCTCAAGCAGCCTGGCCTTCGAGCGCTGAGCGCGCCTGGCGCACTGCCTCGCCGACCTGGGCGCGCAGCTTCTCCGGATCAAAGGGCTTCTCCACCCGGGGGTTGCGCACCCGCTCCAGGAAGGCCTTGGCCGCCGGCGTGTACGCCCCACCGGTGATGAACACCATGCGCTGGGCCCGCTCCGGCACCGCCGCCTCGAGGTGCGCGTGCAGCTCCATGCCCGTCATCTCCGGCATCATCAAGTCACAGAGGATGACGTCGAAGGCCCCCTCGGGCGAGGTGAGCAGCTCCAGGGCCCGCCGCGAGCTCACCACCACCTCCACCTCGTGCTCGCGCGCGAGCGTGCGCCGCAGCGCCGAGCTCACCAGCGGATCATCGTCCACCACGAGCACCCGGCCCCGTACCGAGCCGCCCGTCCGCGCCTGCCCGGCCCTCGGCGCCCGCTCCGGCTTCGCGGCCGTCGCGGGCAGCGTCACCCGGAACACCGTCCCGTGCCCCAGCTGGGACTCCACCTCGATGCGCCCGCTCATCGAGGTGATGAACGCATGGCACAGCGCCAGCCCCAGCCCGGTGCCCACCCCCACCGGCTTGGTGGTGAAGAACGGATCGAAGATGCGGCCGATGACCTCGGGAGGAATTCCGCTGCCCGTGTCCCGCACCTCCGCCACCACGTACCCCTCCGCGCCGCGCTCGAGCACGAGGCGCACCTCGTTCTGCTCGGGCCGGCCCTCCGGCAGCGCCTGGGCCGCGTTGATGATGAGGTTGAGGAACACCTGCGCCAGCCGCGCCTCGTTGCCCTCCACGAGCGGCACGTCCCCCGAGTAGTCCCGCACGAGCTGAGCGCGGGGGCGCAGCTCTCCGGCCGCCATCTTCGCCGCCGAGTCCATCACCGCCCGCAGGTCCACCGGCCCGCGCGTGTCCTCGTCCTGGCGCGAGAACGTCCTCAAGTCCCGGACGATGCGCCGCACCCGGTCGGCGCCCATCAGCGCCTCGCGCAGCACCTGCTGCATGTCGCGCAGCCGCTCGCGCAGCGGCTCCGAGCCGTCCGCCAGCCGCCCGAGCATCTCCGCCTCCTCGCAGGCGTGCTCCAGGTTGGACACGATGTAGGAGAGCGGGTTGTTGATTTCATGCCCCACGCCCGCGGCCAGGGTGCCCACCGCCGCCATCTTCCCCGCCTGGACGAGCTGGGACTGGGTGGCGCGCAGCGTGCGCAGGTTCGCGTCCAGCTCCTCGTTGGCGCGGGCCAGCTCCTGGGTGCGCTCCTCCACGCGGGCCTGCAGCCAGCGCTCGCGCTGCTTGAGCCGGCCCACGCGCCACACGTAGATGCTCGCCGCCAGCCCGCCCACACCCAGCGCGCACAGCAGGTAGAACCAGCCCGTCTGGTGGAACCACGGCCGCAGCGTCACCTCCAGTACGGCGCCGGGCTCGCCCCAGCGCCCCTCTCGATCGAGCGCCTGCACCTGGAAGGTGTAACTGCCCGGCGGCAGGCGCGTGTACGTGGCCACCCGTCGGCCCTCGGCGTTCACCCAGCCGCTGTCGTGCCCCTCCAGCCGGTAGCGGAACTGCACCCGCGGGGCGCCCTCCACCAGGATGGAGGTGAAGCGGATGTCCAGGTCCCGCTGTCCGGGCTCCAGCTCCAGGCGCTCCGTGAGTGGCACCGGCTGGCCCTGGACGCGGACCTCCTCGATCCTCGGCTGGGGCGGGGTGTGCTGGAGCCGGACGTCCTTGGGGTTCACCATCACCGCGCCCCGCAGGTTGGCGAACCACAGCCGGCCATCCCGCGTCTTCCACCCCGCGAGCTGGGAGCCGCCGTTGCACTCCCCCACCCTCATTCCATCGCGGTCGTCGAAGAAGACGCCATTCACGCGCTGGCGACTCCCCTCCGCCACCTCCTCCAGCTCGCGCTGGCTGACCCGGGAGACGCCCTTGTTGCTGCTCATCCAGAAGAAGCCGTCCGAGTCCGGCAAGATGGTGAAGATGGTCTCGTCCGGCAGCCCGTGCGCCGCGGTGAAGGAGTCGAAGCGCCCGTCCTTCAAGCGCGAGAGGCCCGAGTTGGTGCCCACCCACAGCGTTCCATCCGGCTCCGCGTACAGGCTGTTGACCGCGTCTCCCACCAGCCCGTCCTTGCTGGTGAAGCGGGTGAAGGTGCCGCGAGAGAAGCGAACCAGCCCCGCGTGGGTGCCCAGCCAGAGCGTCCCCGAGTCCTCCCGGATCATCGCCAGGACGTACTCGGGAGCGAAGCCCTGCTCGGGGCCGTACACCGTGGCGCGTCCTTCGCGCACCTCCACCAGGCCCACGGACGTGGCGAACCACATGCCGCCGCCCGGCTCCAGCACCAGGGCCCACACGGTCATCCCCACGGGCAGGCCCGGCAGCGGCCCCAGCAGAGCGAAGCGCTGGCCGTCGTAGCGGTAGACCCCGGTGACGGTCCCCACCCAGATGACCCCGTCCGAGCCTTCCGCGAAGGAGAGGACCCGCTCGTCTTGCAGCCCCTGCGCCGGCCCCATGCGGGTGACGACCCCGTCCTTCACCCGCTCCATGCCCCCCGCCCCCGAGCCCAGCCACAGCACGCCATCCTGGGCCTCCAGCACCAGCCGGGCGCCGTCGAAGGTGGACCCCTCCGGCTTGCCGAACGGCACGAACGGGCCGTTGCTCAGGTGGTGGACGCCATTGTTCCGCGTCCCGACCCACAGGTGCCCGTCCCGGTCCTCCAAGAGGGCGTACACCCCGTCATCCACCAGCCCCTTGCTGCCGGTGAAGGGGGTGAACCCCGCCGCGTTGTGGCGCAGCAGCCCCTGGACGGTGCCCACCCACAGGTTGCCGTCGCGATCCTCCAGGAGCCGGATGACGTGCACGCTCGGCATCCCCTGCTCCGGGCCGTACGCGGTGAACCTGCCCTCTCGCAGGGAGAGCAGCCCATGCGTCGTCGCGATCCACAGCGTCCCATCCCGGGTCTGCTCCAGGCCGAAGACCTGTCGGGGCTCCGGGGTGGGCCAGGCAGTGAGCCTCACCGTGTCCCTGGAGACGTGGCCCATGCCCACCGAGGTTCCCACCCACGCTCCGCCCGCGCCATCCACGATGACGGCCTTCGTGCCTCCCGCGGGCAGGCCCTCCTGGGGCGTATAGAACCGCCAGGGGCCCTTGCCGGACACGGGGGCTCGCGCCAGCCCCACGCTCGAGCTGATCCACACGGACTTGCCATCCGCGGCGAGCCCCTGGATGGAGGCCTCCGCCAGCGGGCCCGCCTCGGGGGGACGGCGGAGCTGGCCGTTCTCGAAGCGGAAGATGCCCTGGTTGGTGCCCACCCAGAGCACGCCGGCGGCGTCCTCCACCAGCGCGAAGATCTCCTGCTCGGTCACCTCCGGCGAGGTCCTCCGGTCGAAGACGGCGAAGCGCGTGCCGTCGAAGCGGGCGAGCCCCTCGTACGTGCCGAACCAGAGGTAGCCGTCCGCCGTCTGCACGGCGGAGAGGACCGAGTTCTGCGGCAGGCCGTTCTCGCTGTGCCAGCTCTCGTGGTTGTACTGGGAGATACGCCGATGCGGCTCGAGCGCCAGGGCCGGCGTGCCCAGCCCCAGCACCGCGACGCACCAGAGCCCGAGGAGCCCGCTGGCCCCTCGCCAATGTCTCCGTGTTTCCATGGAGCGCATAGTGTCCAGCACAGGGGCCTCCGTCCGCAAAGCAGGGGCATGACAGACCCCCCTGGCACGCTATTCCCGGCGTTTGGGAAGCCGGGCCTGGGCTCCCTGTCCGGGCTCGGGCGAGCGGGGCTAGAGTGACCCTGTTGGGAGGAGCACCACATGAGCGAAGTGGTCCCCGTCTCGAAGGGTCGGACGACGCTGATCGGGTTCTCGACGCCGCGCAGCTTCAACCCCGTCTCGTGGCTGGTGCGGCTGTTCACCAGGAGCGAGTGCAGCCACAGCTTCTTCGTCTACTGGGATGACGACTTCCAGTGCGACATGGTGCTGGAGGCGCACGAGCTGGGCTTCCGGCTCATCTCCTGGCCGCGCTTCGTGAAGAAGAACCGGGTGGTGGCGCTTCTGGAGCCCGCCTTCCCGCTGGACCCGGGCTTCCTGCGGCTGGGCGAGTGGGTGGGCAGCGTCTACGACTTCGGCGGCCTGGTGGGCCAGTCCGTCGTCCAGTTCGGCCGGTTCCTGCAGCGCAAGTGGCGCAACCCCTTCCGCTCCTCGCGCGCCATGTTCTGCAGCGAGTCCATCGCCCGCTGCATGCAGTGGGCCGGGCACCCGGACGCCAGGCTGTTCACCCCCAAGGAGACGACGCCGCAGGATCTGCTCGTCTTCTTCCGAGGCCCGGGGCGGGCCACGATGCTCGACATCAAGCGCTGGGACTGAGCGTCCCGGGCGCGGAGGCTCAGCGCACGGCGAGGGTGCGGCTGCGCCAGTCGGCGGTGCTCCAGCGCTTGAAGGTGCCCGAGTCATCGGGCCGCTCGGCGGTCTTCTCGGGCAGCAGGGTCTCCCGCTTGAGCACCTGGAAGGAGGACTTGACCTTGCCCTCCACGAGGGCCTCACGGGCCACCAGCACCCGGGAGCCGTCCGGGGTGAAGCCCGCAAGCTCCACGTAGCCCACACCCGGGTCCATCGTGGCCGGAGAGAGCGCGTCCAGCAGCCAGCCGTCTCCCTCCTGGTGGAAGACCCACAGCTCCGTCCAGCCTTCCAGGAGCTGCACGGCCACCGTCACCACCGTGCCCTGCGGCGAGCGGCGGATGGAGCTCGGCCACACCAGCCCGTAGGTGCAGTGGGCGGCCAGCGACGTGCCGGGGGTCTTCGCATCCACCAGGCGCAGGCACGTCTCCCCCGGCTTGCCCTGCGTCAGCTCGAGGCCGGGGCTGGAGCCCGGCTGCTCGGGGGCGGGCACGGAGGCCCAGCGCGAGGCGGCCACCCGGACGGCGGCCACGGCGTAGGCGGAGCGGTCCTCTTCCGCCAGCTCGGACTTGAGCACCCGCGCCAGCTCCTCCACGGAGCGCTCGCTGGCCCTGGCGCCTCGCTGCGCCTCGCCCCGGCGGGCCCACTGGTAGGCCAGCGCCGCGTACACCTCGGCCCGCCGCAGGTGGAGGCGGTTGGCCTGCCAGGCGGGGAGCTGGGCGGTGTCCACCTGCTCCAGCACCGCGGCGCGCCACTCGTCCAGGGCCTGGCGCTCCACCTGGAGGAGCGCGGGGTCGATGCACTCCGGCCGCGTCAGCGCGAGCGCCGCCCGGAGCCGGGCTTCCGGAGAGCCTCCCAGTCCCAGCACCCGGCGGAAGGCCTCGCCGTCGTAGCAGAGGCGCGTGCGGCCCTCCTGCTCGATGGTCAATAGCTTCACCCCGTAGCTGGAGGCCACGTCGAGGTGGGCGGCCAGGGCCTCGTCATTGGACTTTCGGGAGGAGGCCCGCTTCGCCAGCCGCTCCGCCAGGGTGCCCATGGCGTCGAAGAGCTCCGGGCCCACCTGGGAGGAGTTCGCCGCGCGCAGCAGCGCCGCCGTGTAGCCGATTCCCAGCGCCTCCGCGCCCGGTGTGTCCCGGAGGAAGTCCACCACGGCCTGGAGCTGAGGCACGCTCGTCTCGTCCAGGGGGTAGACGCGGACCTGCTGCTGGCGGATGTAGCCGGGGCGCTCGCGGCGGTGGTCGTAGACCTGGAGAAAGCCCTGGCGCTCCCCGCGGACTTCGAGCCACTCGCCCTGCCACAGGGTGGCCTGGCGGGGGGCGGCATCTTGGGGCGAGGCGCGCAGGGGCGCCTGGTCCTGCACCACGAGGGCGACGGTGAGAATCGCGGCGGCGAGCATGGGTTACTCCTCCTGTGACTGCGCGTCCTCGGAGCCGTCGCCGGACTCGGACCCGTACTCGGAGGAGTTCGAGTGCCTGGCCCCGGACCGGTTCGAGCCCATCGTGTTCGCGTGCCGAGGCGACGGCGCGGCCTGGCCCAGCAGGTTTCCGGCGATGAAGCCACCGGCCTGGGGCGGGGCGATGATGACCTGGATCTTGTCGGACAGCTTGTCCGCCAGGGTCTTCTGGATGAGGAGGGGGTTCTTGGTGATGAGCTCGGACTCCCGGGCGAGCTGCTCGGAGGAGGCCTTGCCCGTCACCTCCAGGCGGTAGGCATCGGACTCGGCGAGCTTGCGGCGGGCGTCGGCCTCGCCCTCGGCCTCGATGCGGCGGGCATCCGCCTCGGCGCTGGCCTGGGTGAGGCGGCTGACCTTGGCGGCCTCGGCCTCCAGGCGGCGCTGTTCGATCTCCTTCTCCTTGAAGGGGAGGATGTGGCGCATGGCCTCGGCCCGGGCCTTGGCGGCGATGATCTCCTCGGCGGCGGAGGCCTCGGCGGCCTTCTCGCGCCGGACCTTGTCGGCCTCGGCGTGGAGCGCGGTCTCCTTGATCTGCTTCTCCTTGAGCTCCAGGGTGTAGCGCATCTTCTCGGCGCTCAGCTCCTCGGCGAGCAGGGACTCCACGCCGGTGCGGTACTGCTGGGGCAGGTCCACGTTGCCCAGGGTGACCGAGCGCAGGATGACGCCATCCTTGGCCAGCATGGGGGTGATCTCGTCGGTGATGGCCTTCTGGATCTCCCGGCGCTGGGTGGCGAAGATCTCCCGGACGGTGTGCTGGGCGAAGTGGCGGCGGAGCACCCCGTCGATGACGGGCTCGACGATCTCCTGGCCCACATCCTCGGGCATCGAGGTGGCCAGGGCGGAGATGCGGGCCGGGTCGAGCGCGTAGCGCAGGGTGACCTCGATGCCGATGGACAGGCCCTCCGCGGACTGGAAGGGGGCTGGGCCGTTGGCGTGGATGCTGCGCTCGGGCCGGTAGACCTGGTCCTTGAGGCTATAGAGGTGGAGCCGGTGGACCTGGGGGACGAGCAGGGCCCAGCCCTCGCGCAGCTCGGAGGCGTTGCCGGTGACCAGGTTCATCCGGATGCCGAGCTGGCCCGGCTCGACCAGGGTGATGGGGGGAGAAGAGGCGACCATGAAGACGGTGCCGGCGAGTGCCAGGCCGGTCGCGATGCGGCGCCCTTTCGGGGTGAAGGCGAACCACCGGACCCTGCTGACCACCGCGGCCCCGGCCGTGCGGGCCAGGAAGACACTCTGCTTCAAGACTTCGCTCAACTTCTCTTGGATGTTCTGGATGTTCATGGCTGCGCTCTCCCTCGCGGGAGAGGCAATGCATGACGGATACCCACCGCGTGGGCGCAGGGCCTCGAAAGTGGTCCGCTCTGTGAGCATGTGCCGCGTGCGTGAGCCCACGAGAGCGCGTGGCCGCGCGGACTCACGCGGTGTGGCTCCAGCGGCGCAGCGTCGCGAGCGGGTGCGTCCGGCGGCACACAGGACGCGAAGCGCGGTGAGGGGGTTCTGCTATAGCCTGTGCCTGCCACCGGAGGGGCTGCGCGTGTCGACCAGGCCATGCACATGGACCTGATGGAACGGCTGAAGGATGGCCGGTGCAGCAAACAGCAGCGCGAGCTCTACTGCGCCGAGGGTGAGGACCTCGAGGAGTGCCTCGAAAAATGCGGGTGAACTGGCGCACGCTGCTCGCCATCCTGGGTGGGCTGCTTCTGACAGTTCCTCTCGTGGCTATCCTCTGGAGGGCGTGGGTCCCTGGCCCACCCGTCCACTCCCCAGGAGGAAGGCCCGTCAGCCCGGTGCTCTCGGCCGAAGAGCGCCTGCGCCTCCAGACCTACCACCGGGAGTGCCTCCACCCAGAAGACTGTGAGCCCCCGCTGGGCTGTCTCTTCGACTCCCGCGCGGGGTGGTTCTACTGCGCCGACAGCACGTGCGAGACGGATGCGCAGTGCCCCGCCGGCTTCGCCTGCCATCCGCTACCCACCCGGGAACAAGGCCCGTTGGTGCGCCACTGCATCCCTCCAGGCCTGCGAAAGGAAGGAGAGAGCTGCGTGTCCATCCCCAGCCATCCCGCCAGCGCCTGCGAGGCAGGGCTGCTGTGCGCCGACGGCTGGTGTGGCCGCCCGTGCCACAGGGAGGATCCGCAGAGCTGCCCGGTAGGCTTCTTCTGCGCGGACACCATCCCAGGCCCAGCGTGCCGCCCGACCTGCGACGGGCGAGCCTGTCCTGAAGGGCAGCAATGCATCCACGACCTGGGCGGTGCCTCGGCCTGCGCGGTGGTCTACGGGCAGAACTGCGAGCAGACCCCCTGCGCCACGGGGCAGAACTGCATGGCCGTCTTCGCCACCCGCCGGGTGGGACACGTCTGGATGGAGTGCTTCCCTCAGTGCGACAAGGGGCTCCCCCCATGTCCCGAGGGCGCAGTGTGTGAAGGGCGCGTGTGCCGCAAGGCCTGTGAGCCCGAGGGCCCCAACACCTGTGAGCCGGGCTTCACCTGCCAGCGCCGCATCCCACAGCAGCCCTGGATGTGTCAGCCCGACATGGAGCCTCCTGAGTCCCCCTGACCGGGTTCGGCGAGGGGGTTCTGCTAGCCTGTGCCTGTCACCGGAGGGGCTGCGCGTGCGCTGGAAGATGGCTGGGCTGTGTGCGCTCTCACTCGTGGGGGCACTGGGGTGCCCTCACTCCTTTGGAAGGGGCGGCACCATCGACACAGCCGTCCATCGAGACGTACGGGAGAACCTCGATGAGGATGGGGAGGGCTGCTCAGCCGAAGAGTACGAGAAGTATTGCGTCCCAGACCCCAACACCGAGCAGTGCCGTAGAATATGCGGGTGAACTGGCGAGCCGTTGCGGGAATCACGGCTGGGCTCCTTATTCCGATTCCCCTCCTGTACGTGCTCATGAACACGGGGCCTCGAGAGCCCCTCGTCCAGGTCCCCGAGGGTGTGCAGGTCAGCCCCATGCTTTCCCCTGAAGCGCGGGGCCGTCTGGGGACCTACGAGCGTGATTGCCGGCAGAGCACGGACTGTGAGCCTCCCTTGGGCTGTCTCGCGGATCCTCGCGTGAGGAAGAGCTACTGCACGGACAGCCTCTGCGTCACGGACACCCAGTGTCCCGAGGGCTTCGCGTGCTCCCCCTTGCGCGCGGCACCAGGGAGTCCCGCGATCCGGTATTGCATCCCTCAAGGCATGCGCAGAGAGGGAGAGCGCTGCATCAGCATTCCTTCCAACCTGGAATCCGCATGCGAGGCCGGATTGCTATGCGGCAATGGCTCATGCAGCCGGCCCTGTCAGAAGAGTGCTCCCTCGACCTGCCTGGAGGGTTTCTTCTGCGCGGACACCATCCCCGGACCCACCTGCCAACCGGCCGCCTCTCAAGGCTCGCCCTGACCGGGTTCAGCCCTCGTTCTGCCCGCCGTTCGAGCCCTGCGAGGCGGCCGCCCGCACCACCGTCTCCGCGTTGAAGTCCTCCGGGCTGCTGACCCGGTGGCTGGAGGATGACAGGCGCGAGCTGGCCTTCTTCCAGTACTGCCTCGGCGGCAGCGGCTCCACCTGCGGCCCCGGAACGATCCGCGGCCAGAAGTCACACTCGGCGAGCCCCAGCTTCTTCACCAGCACCTGTCGCGCCTCATAGTGCCGGGCCGCCCCCGCCACGTCCCCCCGCTCCTCCAGCGCCTCCGCGTACCGCTGCAGCGTGGGAATCTGGTTGCTCAGGTTCTCCACCGCCCGCAGCCGCTTCAGCGCCTCGTCCGCCAAGGCCTTCACCTGCTCCACCGCCCCACCCGCCAGGGCCTGCAGGTGCGCCAGGCCAATCAGGCACAGCGGCGCCGCCTGCTCGTCCATCGCCCCCGCGTTGGCCAGCTCCAGGCCCTTCTCATAGGCCGTCCTCGCCTCGACCTGGCGGCCGGCCACGAACTCCACATCCCCCAGGAACGCGTACGCCAGGGACATGCCATACGAGGTGCCCTGCTGCTTCGCCAGCCCCAGCGCGTGCGTCAGCAGGTGCCGCGCCCGATCCAGCCGGCCAATGTGGAACTGGTGCCGGCCCGCATAGAAGGTACCCATGCACAGGTACAGCCCGGTAATCCCGTAGGCCTCGCTGAACGCGAGCAGCTCCGCGCTGCGCTGCACCCCTTCGTCCCAGCGGAACTCCGCCTCCGCGATGACCGAGTAATAGAAGGTGGAGGCCGCCATCCGCACCGGGTTGCCCAGCCGCAGGGCGATGCGCGCCGCCGAGGACGCGTACTCCCGGGCCTTCTTGAACTCGCCGCAGTACGCCAGCGACAGCGCCAGGATGCCCTCCGAGTGCGTCTGCTCCACGTACTCGCCGGCCTCCGCCGACTGCGCCGCCGCCTCGGTGAGCATGGACACCGAAGGCCCGAACCGCCCCGAGCCCGACAGCGCACGCCCCATGATGCTCAAGGGGGCATAGAGGTAGGAGCGCAGGTGCGGCTCCGCCGCCGCCTCCAGGCACCTCTCGCTGTACTCCAGCGCCCGGGGGAAGTTGCCCTGCGCGTAGTACGCCCGCGCCCACGAGCTGTTGAGCGCCAGCCGCTGCTCCGGGGTGGGCTTCTCCAGCATCGCCTGCCCCAGCTCCAGGTACCGCAGCATCTCCGCCGCGCTCCCCAGCAGACAGCCGATGCGCACCAGCCCATGCAGCGACTGCACCAGCAAGTCATCCCGCTCCGCGGAGACGGGCTGGGAGCTGGCCACCGTGAACGCCTTGCGCAGGTGCTGCCCGGCCCCGATGGGGTCCAGCAGCCGGTCCGCCTCGAGCCCCGCCTCCAGGTACGCGCTGGCCGACCGCAGCGGCTGGCCCGCCTTCTCCCAGTGGTAGCCCAGCGTCCCCGGAGGCGCCGCCCGCTGCCGCAGCCGCTCGCCGATGCGCCGGTGGATGTCCGCCACGTTCTCCAGCTTGCCGTCCGCCGCCAGCCGCTCGCGCAGCGTGTCATGCACGAAGGTGCACCGGTCTCCCGACACGACACACAGCCGCTGGTCCTCCGCCGCGGTGATGGCCGCGCGCACCTCGAGCGGCGAGAACAGCCCCAGCGCCTCCAGGTCCGACAGCCGGAACCGCCGGTCGAAGAGCGCCGCCACCCGGAGCACCTTCAGCACCTCCTCGTCCAGCCGATCCAGCACGCGCCCCACCACCGTGGAGACGGAGTCCGGAGGCCGGTACTCGCCGCGCAGCCGGTCCGACAGGCGGATGCGCCCGTCCTGCTCCCGCGACAGGTACCCGCTCGCCTGCAGGTCCCGGATGATCTGCGCCGTCACGAGCGGGTTGCCGCTGGCCAGGAATGGCACCGACTGCACCAGCGCCTTCACCACCGCCGGACTGGCCCCGCCCGCCAGCGTCGCCAGCAGGTGGTCGTTCTCCTCGGGGCCCAGCGCGTCCAGCGTCATCATCTCCAGCTCGCCCGCGCGAGCCAGCCGGGGCGGAGGGCGGGTGGTGCACAGCAGCAGCACCCCCGGCGGCGGCGAGGCCGTGAGCTTCGAGAGCACCGCCAGCGTGCCGTCATCCGCCCAGTGGACGTCCTCCAGCACCAGCACCAGCGGCCGCGCCGAGCCCAGGGCGGTGAGCAGGTGCATCAGCGCCTTGCCCACGCGCTCGGCGCCCAGGCCCTGGACGATGACGCCCTCGTTCTCGCGCTCGGAGCTCTCGGGCAGCAGCCGGCTCAGCTCCGGCACCAGCCGCCGCAGCTCCTGGGCATCTCCCGCCAGCGCCTGCCCCGCCACGTACCGCACGCGGTGCCCGGGCTCGCTGCGGATGCCCATCAGCAGCTCCACCATCTGCCCCAGCGCCTCGCGCAGCGGGGAGTACGGCACCAGCTCGCCCAGCTGCCGGCACCGCCCGTACCCCACCAGCACCCGAGCGCTCACCTCCTGCGACAGCAGCACCTCGGAGATGAGGCGGCTCTTGCCCATGCCCGCCTCGCCCACCAGCATGAGCGCGCGGCCCTGGCGGTCCACCACCGCGTCCACCGCCTCGCGCAGCAGCGCCACCTCCCGCGCGCGCCCCACGAAGGGCACGTCGTCCGACACCATCTCCGGAGGCAGCGCGGGCATCCCCTCGCCCGTGTTGCCGTGCAGCAGGTCGAAATAGAGCCCCTTGAGCCGCGCGGCCAGCCGGCTCGCCCCGCCGAAGCGCTGCGTCACGTCCGGCTCGAGCAGCGAGCGCACCAGCGCCGCCACCGGCGCGGGCACCAGCGGCGCCGCCTGCTCCAGCGGCGTCATCTTCCCCGCCCGCTTGAGCGAGCCCAGCGCCGCGTACGAGGCGTTGCTCGGGTACGGCAGGATGCACGAGAGCATCTCGTACAAGAGCGTCCCCAGCGCGTAGAGGTCCGCCTTCTCCGTGAAGCGATCACCCGAGCCGAAGAATCCCTCGGGGGCCATGTAGGCGAGCGTGCCGGCCATGGGCCCGCCCTCGTGCGTGCGGAAGCCGCTGGACAGCCGCGCCAGGCCGAAGTCCAGCACCTTCACCTTCGGCTCCACCGGGTCCACGATGATGATGTTGGCCGGCTTCAGGTCCAGGTGGAGCACCTTGGACTCGTGGCAGTACGCCAGCGCCTCGGCGATGCGGCGCGTCAACTGCAGCGCCTCGAGCACTTCCAGCGGCCCCTTCTCCTGGAGGTAGTGGCCCAGCACCGCGCCGTGCACCATCTCCATCACCAGGTACAGGCGCCCATCCTCCATGAAGCCGTAGCCCAGCACCTCCACCAGCGAGGGGTGCCGCAGCCGCGCCAGCGCCTCGATCTCGTTCTGCTGCCAGACGAGCTGCTGCGCGGTGATGGACTTCGCCGAGTGCTTGCTGACCTTGATGGCGACCTGCCGCTGCTCCGGGTCCCTTGCCCGGTACACCACCCCGAAGCCGCCGGAGCTCAGCATGTCCTCGATGACGTACGTCCCCACCTGTGTCCCCGGCTCGAGCGCCCCGGAGACACCCTTCACGTCGGCTCTATCCGGCGGAGGAGGTGCCATCGTCCTGGAAAACTCCAAGCATGCCAGCTTGGGGCGGGTGAAGCGAATCGGCAGAGGCTTACCCAACAGAAAGGCGGGGTTCCAGTGACTCAACCCGCCACATCCCACGCGGCACGCACGAGGTGCCCCTCTCCCGTTGCGAGACTCCACCGGGCGACCTAACGTCCGGAAATTCCATCGGTGCGGCTCCTCGGAGGCAGGCAGCTGCACGGCACGCGGCCTGCTCGGCCCGGAGCCCGGCACCTCAACCTAGGAGAGCCCCGTGGCAGACCATGTGCCGCTCGAGGAGATCGGCCGGGAAGTGCGCAACATCATCGCCAGCGCGCTGAAGCGTCCGCTGGAGCAGGTGCCCCTCACCGCCAGCCTGGAGGGCGGGCTGGGCATCGACTCCATGGCGATGATCGAGATCAACATCGCCCTGGAGGAGCGCTTCCGCTTCGTGATGCCGGACATGGCCTCGCCGGCGGAGGCCAACCTCAAGACGGTGGAGGACCTGGCGCGCTTCGTGGCGGCGCAGCTCGCCCAGCAGAAGAAGGGGAGGCCCGTATGACGACCCAGTCCGTGAACCTGGAGCTGCGCCACCCGGACGAGCGCGCCGCCGCCCAGCGCACCCCGGAGCAGCAGCGAGCGCACGAGGCGCGGGAAGTCGCGCAGCACTACGAGCACAACCCGGAGATCTTCAGCCTCGTGCTGGACAAGCGGCTGGCGTACTCCACGGGGGTGTTCCTGTCGCCGGAGGAGGACCTGGAGACGGGGCAGGAGCGGAAGTTCGCGCGCGTGGCCGCCAAGCTGAACATCCAGCCCGGCGAGAAGGTGCTGGACGTGGGCTGCGGCTGGGGGAGCCTGCTCCTGTACCTGGCGCAGCACACCCAGGGGCAGTTCCAGGGCATCACCCTGAGCAGCAGGCAGCGCGAGGTGGCGCTGCAGCGCGCGAAGGACTGGGGCGTGGCGGACCGCGTGCGGGTGGACCTCAAGCACGTGGAGGAGCTGAACCCCGCGCCGGAGAGCTACGACGTGGTGCTCTTCTCCGGGAGCATCGTCCACATGCACAACCGGGAGACGATCCA
Organism: Hyalangium gracile; assembly: GCF_020103725.1. Classification (NCBI taxonomy): domain Bacteria; kingdom Pseudomonadati; phylum Myxococcota; class Myxococcia; order Myxococcales; family Archangiaceae; genus Hyalangium; species Hyalangium gracile. Next base: position 43,857 of record NZ_JAHXBG010000033.1, read on the forward strand.
CCAGCTGGTGGGCCGGACGCTGAAGCCCGGGGGCCGGCTGTTCATCTCGGACTGCTACTTCCCGGCGGAGCAGCGCGGGGACCGCGACAGCAACGCCACGCGCTACATCTTCGTCACGGCGCTGGGCTACTGCCGGCTGCTGAGCCTGTCGGAGGAGCTGGCCCTCATCGAGCGCGCGGGGCTGGATCTGCTGCACGTGGAGGACCTGACGAGCTCGTACGTGCAGACGCTGGGCTACTGGATCGACAACGTGCGCAAGAACCGCGAGCGCATCGAGGCGATGGCGCCCGGCTTCTCCAAGGTGCTGCAGGGCTATATGACGGTGGCCAAGCTGTCGTTCGCCAGGCGCACGGCGCTCGAGTACATGATCCTGGCCACCAAGGGCGCGCCCAAGGTGCACGTGGCGGGCTGGCCCATCCCCGGGAACGCGAAGTGACAGCCCCCCGGACGCTGGCGGGCCTGCTGCGTGCTCGAGCGCAGGCCCACGGGGAGCGTCTCGCCATCCGCTATAAGGAGGGGGACGCGTGGCTGTCCCGCTCCTGGAGCGAGACGTGGGAGGAGGCGCGAGCGGTGGCCGCGGCCCTCCATGCCCGAGGCGTGCGCCCGGGGGATGGGGTGATGATGCTCGTCCCCGACGTCCGGCCCTCCGTCAGCACGCTGTTCGGCGTGTGGGCGCTGGGCGCGGTGCCGAGCATCCTCGGCGTGCCGTACCGGCTGGCGGACCTGGACAGCTACCTGGAGCAGCTTCGGAGCACGGCGAAGAAGCTGGACGCGAAGGCGCTGGTGCTCTCGGAGATGCTGGCGGGCATGGCCAGCGGGAGCAGCGGCGAGGGGCCCACGCTCATCATCGCCGACACGCTGGTGGAGGAGGGCCGGGCGTCCAGCTTCCAGCCCGAGCCGGACGCGGCGCCGGGCCCGTGCGTGGTGCAGCTCACCAGCGGCAGCACGAGCCACCCGCGCGGGGTGGTGCTCTCGCACGAGAAGGTGATGCTCCACATGGAGAGCATGAGCCGCGCCCTGCCCTCCCCGGCGCATGCGGTGGCCGTCTCCTGGCTGCCGCTGCACCACGACATGGGGCTCTTGGGCGGGCTGCTGTTCCCCTTCTTCAACGACTTCCCGGCGCACATGCTGTCGCCGCTGGACTTCCGGCAGCGGCCGTTCTCCTGGCTGGAGGCGATGAGCCAGTTCCGCGCCACCATCTGCGCGGCGCCTCCCTCCGCGTACGCCATCTGCATGGCGCTGGCGAACCGGGCACGCGAGGCGGGGCTGGACTTGAGCGCGTGGGAGGTGGCGATGATCGGCGCGGAGCCCATCTCGCCGGAGCTCCTGCGGCGCTTCAGTGACAGGTTCGCCCCGTGCGGCTTCAGGGCCGAGGCCTTCTTCCCGGTGTACGGGCTGGCCGAGACCACGGTGGCGGTGACGTTCCCGGAGAAGCTGGCCCCCACGGTGGTGGACCGCGTGGACCGCGCGCTGCTGGAGCGCGAGGGCCGGGCGGTGCCGTGCGAGGAGGGCCCGGGCGCGCTGGAGCTCACGGGCGTCGGCCGCCCCATCCCCCACACCGAGGTGCGGCTGGTGGACGAGCAGGACCAGCCGGTGCCGGAGCGCACGCAGGGAGAAGTCCTCGTGCGCTCGGCGACGCTGATGGATGGCTACTACCGCGAGCCGGAGCTGACCGCCTCCGCTGTGCGGGAGGGCTGGCTGCGGACGGGGGACCTCGGCTACCAGGCCCAGGGCTCGCTCTTCATCACCGGGCGGAAGAAGGAGCTCATCATCAAGGGCGGCCACAACCTGATTCCGTCCATCCTCGAGGAGCTCGCCTCCGCGGTGGAGGGAGTGCGGGCCGGGTGCGTGGCGGCGGTGGGCGTGCGCTCGGAGCAGCGGCAGACGGAGCTGGCGTACGTGCTGGCGGAGACGAAGCTGGAGCCCGAGGCCCAGGGGTCGCTGGGCTTTCGCATCCGCGAGCACCTCCGGGCCCACGGCATCGCCATCGACCACGTGCTGCTGGTGCCTCCGGGCACGCTGCCGAAGACGACGAGCGGAAAGCTCAAGCGCAAGGCCATCTCCGAGGCCATCGCCGCCGGGCAGCTCACCGGCACGCTGGTGTGAGCCCGGCCCGGGCCGTCACTGCCCGATGGCCTTGGCCTCGAAGCCCATGAGGGTGGGTGGCCGCACGTAGCGGCCGTACCGCTGGCTCTCGGCGTACCAGGCGATGTGCCCGTTCACGCTGTCGATGATGGTCGTCGTGTAGGCGCTCAGGTCTCCATCGTCCGGGAAGGCCTCCTGGAGCTTGAGCGCGATGTGGGCGATGTCCGCGGCCAGGGTGTTGAGCTGATCGAGCAGCGTCTTGAAGCGGTAGGCCAGGGAGCCGCGGTCCTTCTCCGGGTCCAGCAGGAAGACGTTGTCCAGCTCGCCGCAGGCGATCTCCTTGGCCAGCGAGAACACGTCGTTGATCAGGATGACGTGCCGGCAGGCATTGGTGAGCAGCAGCTTCACGGGATGGAGCTGCCGGTGCGCCGGGGACAGCGAGATGCCCTGGATGATGAGGAACGACTCGATCGACTGGAGATAGGAGATGGTCTGCTCCCGGTTGTGCATGTACGTGGACAGCGAGGGCGCGTAGCCCGCCACGGTGTGCGCGCCATGCTCCCAGGCCAGCGCCTCGAAGTAGTGCGCCATGCTGGCGATGAACCAGGAGAGCTCCATCCCGCTCTCGAGCGCGCGCTGGCGCACCTCCACCAGCACGTCGCGGAACGGCTCGACGAGCGGGAAGTCCGCGACGGAGCCCTCCACCCGCGGGTTCTCTCCCACCAGGGCCCTCATGAAGAGGCCGAAGACCTCCTGGAGCTGCCCGTAGCGCAGGTACTGCTCACCGGCGCGCAGATCGACCAGGTTGTCCAGCGCGTCATCCAGCGTGAAGATGAACGCCTGCAGCTGGATGAACCACACCGAGCGGTGGATCGGCACATCCGGCAGCGTGCAGGCCGCCAGCGCGGCCAGCCGGGACTGACCGAACTTGTGGAAGTAGGGCTCGCCCTTCTTCACGAGCCCCGTCTTCAAGGCCCAGGCGATGCACTCCTGCTCCGCCCGGGAGATCTCCTCGGCCGTGGCCACGGGGCGTGGCCAGCCATGCCCGGGAACATCCACCAGGTGGAGCCGCCCCTGGAGGCGAGCGCGCGAGACGGTTCCGAGATCGAACTCGACAGCCGGCGAAAGGCTGAGACTGTGCATGGCGGAGGCCTCCAATGAGACGAGCGTTCGTCGGGCCTTGTCAGCTCATGCACAGGGGAGGTCGAGCGGGGAGAGGGAGAGCAGGCCGCGACGAATCGGAACGGTAAGCTCTCCGACAGACGCAGCCCAGTCTTGCACTTCATGCCTCGCTCCTCTGGAGAAGCCTTGCACCGCTCCCTTGCACCCTTGCTCCTGGTTTTCCTGGCAGCTTGTAACTCCTCCACTCCCAGTGTGACTCCGGAACCCGACGCGGGTACTCCGGACGGCGGGAGCGTGGGCCCCATCTCCGCGCCCGAGAACCAGTGGACGTGGGTGCCGTTCCCGGAGACGCGGTGCGGCAACGGCACGCCCGCGGGCATCGGCCTCAACCCGGCACCCGGCGGCAGCCGACGCGTGTTCGTGTACATGGCGGGCGGTGGCGCCTGCTGGGACTTCATCACCTGCTACCAGCTGAGGACGTCCGCCCACGTGGAGGACACGTATACGCAGGCGCTGCTCGACTCGGAGGTGGCGGGGCTCTCCGCGGCGAAGGTGACGGAGCGCCAGGATGCGGCCAACCCCTTCCGCGACGCGCACTTCGTCTACATCCCCTACTGCACCGGAGATCTGCACGGGGGCGATGCCATCCGCGGCTACGACAGCACCCGTCCGGATCGGAAGATGCACCACGTGGGAGCCTCGAACGTGGCGGCGTTCCTGGAGCACCTGAAGGCCACCTTCCCGGACACCGAGCAGATCTGGCTCACCGGCACCAGCGCTGGTGGCTATGGGGCCCAGCTCAACTTCGATCAGTTCTCGCTGGCCTTCCCCAACGCGCGCGTGGACCTGCTGGCCGACAGCGCCCAGGTGGTGATGCCCTCGGCCGAGCGCTGGCAGGCGATGTTCACCGCGTGGAAACCTCGCTTCCCCGAGGGCTGCACGGACTGCGCGCAGCGGCTCCCGGCCCTCATCGACACGCTGGCGACCCGCTGGCCGGACCGGCGGCTGGGGCTGCTCGCCTACGACAACGACGGCGTCCTCAGCTCCTACTTCAACTACTCGGCGGGCCAGATGGTCAGCGCCACCAACGCGCTGCTGGCCAACCAGTACTCGCGCCCCAACACGCGCTCCTTCGTCGTGACGGGCAACAGCCACGGCATGCTGGACGACTACAAGACGCTGATGGGTCCCGGAGGCGTGTCGCTCGAGAGCTGGATCCGTCAGTGGGCCGTCGGCGACCCGGGCTGGAGCAACGTGCGCTGACGCTCGCGGCGCCCCATCGACGGGCCGGCAGCCCGGTGTCGGACCAGAGCGCCGCCGACTGGTATGCTTGTCATACCAGTTCGCCGCACGAGGTCGCCGCGTCGAAGGCGGCATGGGCCTGCTGGTCGCGGGACGAGGTAGCCCCTACGCTTGATTTGTCGGCACAGATAGGGCCTGAGCTTCGTCCCATCTCTTTCAGGCTCGTTGTCTGCAGGGCCGAGGACGTTGCGAAAGGCCTCGGGCGAGGTGGAGTACCGCGCAGCCGACGCCTCCTCGCGCAGCCTCGCGAGGAAGATCGAGGACTCTGGCGCCGCGCTCTCATGGCACCCGCGTTGCTCAGGGAGTGTTCATCCCGCCACACCGGCGGGACACACTGGGAGCGTCCGGATGCGTCTAGAGCGAGTCGTCTTGTGCGCGGTGTCGTGGGTGCTGGTCCTCGGAGCCTGTGGGCCCGTTCCCGATGGCGAAGAATGGGAAGGCGCCGAGCCCGAGACGGGGCCGGTCACCGAAGCACAGACCGTGTCTCAGCAGGCCTTCATCGGAGATCTGGGCAGCGCGCTGGGAAACGCCGTGGCCGTCCACAGCACCTGCGGCGTCTCCAACCAGTGGCGGACCACCTGCGGCTCGGGCCCCTCGGGAGACATCTCCTTCGTGTGGAGGGCGCCCTCGACGGGGGCCTACACCTTCACCACGAGGAACTCGACCTTCGACACGGTGCTCGAGATTCGCAACTACCGAGCCACCTCGGAGATCCTCGCCTGCAACGACGACTCCGGAAACAACCTCTGGTCCGCCACGGCTCTCAACAGCCTCATCCGAGGCACCCTGCTGTTGATAACCATCGAGGGATACGGCGAACGCGAGTGCGGCGTCGCCCACCTGAACATCGCCAGGAGGTAGAAGGGAGACCCAACCACGGAAGAGACTGAATGAGCACCCCTCGGAAGACCGAGACGAAGAAGAAGACCGGAGCGGCGAAGAAGGCCGGAGCGACCACGAAGCGGACGCCGAAGGCGAAGACGGCGTCCCCGGAGAAGGCCCCCAGCGAGTTCCCCATCGTCTTCTTCGAGGAGCCTCGCGAGTGGTCGGCCTGGCTCTCCAAGAACCACGCCTCGTCACGCGGCGTGTGGCTGAAGATGGCCAAGAAGGCGTCCGGCATCGCTTCGATCACCTACCAGGAGGCGGTCGAGTCGGCGCTCGTGTGGGGCTGGATCGACGGCCAGGCGAAGCGCAACGACGACACCACCTGGATCCAGAAGTTCACGCCTCGCGGCCCCAGGAGCATCTGGTCCAAGATCAACCGGGAGAAGGCGCTGGCGCTCATCGCGGCGGGCAAGATGAAGCCGCCCGGGCTCGAGCAGGTGGAGCGCGCGAAACAGGACGGCCGCTGGGAGGCGGCCTACGACTCGCCGAGCCGTGCGACGGTGCCCGAGGACTTGTCGGCCGCCCTCGCCGCGAACCCTCGCGCGGCCGAGTTCTTCGCCACGCTCACCGGCTCGAACCGCTACGCCATCCTGTTCCGGGTCCACAACGCGAAGAAGGCCGAGACCCGCGCCCGGCGCATCGCGCAGTTCGTCGAGATGCTCGCGCGCCACGAGAAGCTGCACTCCTGATGCGCGGTGGCTCGCCGGCTCAGGCGGAGACCGGGAGCGGCGCCTCCGAAGGTGAGCGTGGGAGCGCCGCCTCGATGAGCTGGTGACACGCCGTCGACGCCGCGACGGCCGCGTCATGGGTCTGCTCCAGCGGTCCCATGGGGGGATGGATGAGGACGTGGACCGTCCCCTTCCGGAGCGCCCAGCTGCTGTGCCGGGGCATGACGTCGAACGAGCCGGAGACGGTGACGGGCAGCACGCGCACCCCGGCGCGAGAGGCGATGTGGAAGGCGCTGTTGTGGAACGGGCGCATCCTCCCGTCCTCGCTGCGCGTGCCCTCCGGGAAGAAGACGGTGGACCAGCGCCGGGCCACGCCCTGCTGGGCCTGCTGGAGCCCGGGGAGCGAGGCACGCATGCTGCGCGGGTCCACGGAGATGTGACCGAACAGCCGCATGCCCCAGCCCATGAGCGGGATGCGGAAGGCGCCGCGCCGGGCCACCATGCGCACGGAGGTGAGCGGCTGGAGCGCCGCCACCATCACCATGGCGTCGAGGATGCTCTGGTGGTTGGCGACGATGATGTAGTGCTCGTCCCGGGAGACGTGCTCGGCGCCACGCACCACGAGCCGAGCGCCCACCAGGGCGAGGATGCCGCGCGCCCAGAGGACGGAGCAGACGTCATGCACGCGCTGCCGCCGGTCCACGGGCAGCGCCAGCAGGGCGAGCGGGATGAACACCCCCAGCGAGAGCATGGCCCAGCTCGCGGCCAGCGCCGTCCTCAGGATTCGGACGGGGCGGGAGAAGGTGCGCTCGGACATGGAGCGCTTCTACCCTTCGAGGAACTGGCGACTCCAGTGGCGAAACGCGGGGATGGAGCGATCTCCGGCCGAGAGCAGGGGGCGTGTCCGGTAGATCTTGTTCTCCCAGATGGGGATGTCCTCCTCCACCTGCCGGATGATCTCCGTCACCAGGGCCCTGCCGACATTGTGGGTGGCGCCGACCTCCGGGGGCATTCGGGCGAAGAAGGTGTGCCGGAGCGCGACGTGCTCGGGGCCCACGGGGGTAGCGGCGGAGATGAACGTCACGTCGGTGATGCCCGTGAAGCGGATGGCCCAGTAGCCGGCCCCGTGGGCCTCGGCCTGGATGCGCCCGTTGACGGGGCCTCGAGGCGTGGGCTGGACCACTTTCGAGTCGATCCGGAAGACGTGGCCCTCGGAGGAGAACTCGGCCTCGGGCAGGGAGAGGGTGCCGTGGACGTAGCGGAAGTGGACGGGGTCCACGATGTTCTCGGAGATCTCCTGCACGTGGGTGCGGATGCGCCACTGCTTCTTGTGGAAGAGGACCCAGTCCTCGGAGTGGGCCTCGGGGAGGGCCGGCACCCGCCACGTGGGCTCCGAGTGCTCGGGCGCGTGGTGGACGAGGATGACGCCATCGAGCTCGTGCACCGGCCACGCATCGAGCTTCGCGCCGGGGGGAACCTTGTCCGCGTGAGGAATGGCGACGCAGGAGCCCTGGCCGTTGAAGCGCCAGCCATGGAAGGGGCACTGGAGGTGGCCGTCCTGGACGCGGCCTCCGTGGCCGAGGTGGGCCCCCATGTGGGGACAGTAGGCGTCGAGCACGTGCGCCCCCCCGTCCTCGGTCCGGAAGAGCACCAGCTCCCTGCCGAGACAGGACAGAGGCATGACGCCTCCCACGGGCAGCTCATCGGACCAGGCGACCTGGAACCAGCCCCGAGGATAGGGAGTGAAGGGGTAGCGAGCGTCCATGGGCGGCACCAGGGAGCCGGGAGGCTCCTCGGTCACCCATGATAGTGACGGGAGCGAGCGGCTCCAACCGGCCTCCCGGACAGGCGTCCGCTTCCAGTGCTCCACGCAGGGTCCGAGCCCGTCACACCGCCCCTGGCCACACGGTGCTCGCGGAAACGGGTGGCAGGTCGGGGAGCCGGGTCGGCTTGAGGTGACGCTCATGGTCATAGAAGCAATCGGGCCCGAGATGCTCGATGAGCGAGCGTTCGCGCCTGACGCCTTCATGGGTGCCTGCCATGGAGGGATCTTCGTAGGGCTGCACGAGGACGACGCCTCCACCGAGTTCCTCCTTCGTGCAGCCCTCTGGCAGGGAAGCAAGGCGCTCACCGAACAGGCGCACGAAGGGAGGTCCGAAGAAGTTGCGCCAGTAGACTCCGGTGAGCCCTTCTGAGTAGTCGCGCACCGTGGGAACCAGCCGCCGCCCGAAGCCATCCGGGTTCGGGACGAGCCGGTGGGTCTTGCGCTCGAAGTCCTCGTCGAGGCCAGCCTGGGCCAGAGGTGAGCCCGCCGACTGCATGATCTCTGATACCTGTCGCAGGTGCGCTGCACGCCAGCGAGACTTTTCAGCCTCTTTGCCGGACGTCTTCCAAAGGATGCTTCCGGTGTAGGGGGGGACGTTGGGCCTCGCCGGATCAAGCAAGAAGTAGTCTCGATCCGTTCGAGCTGCCACCGTCACGGTCTTCCACTCGTCGTAGAAGGCAATCAGCGCGGCGTAGTCGATGCGCTCCGGGTCGATCCTCTCTTTCAAGGAGGCATACCCATAGCGCATGGGCTGAAACCATCGGTACTCCTCGAAAACCCGCTCGAGGAACACTCGTGCCCAGGAACCCGATGGAACACCTGGCGGGAGACAGATGAACGTTTCCAAGTACCTCATCCAGGTGCTCTTCCCTCAAGGGTAGTACTGCACGGCGACCAGGCCTTGGTCCCCGAGTCTCTTCAGCCGATCCTGAAGAGGCGAGGAGAGCCGCGTCCGACCTTTCGAGTGCGCGGAAGACCGGAACCATACTTCGAGCTGCCCCCCATATTTCTCCACGTACGAGATCATGGCGTCCAGGTTCCCCGTGAGGGCCATCTCCTCGCGCCCCTTCACCTCCACGAAGCGGTAGGGCTTGCCCCACACCAGCTCGCCTCGATGGCCCACGACTGAATCCGCGATGAAGCCCCGCGCGCCACCGCCGGGCGGAGGCATCATCATCGTCGTGTTCTTCTCGTAGCCCCGTGCCTTCAGGATGGACTGCTCGAACTCACTGCCCGCGGCCTTGTTCTCCAGGATGGAGCGGTAGAGGCGGTGCCACTCCGGGTCCGGCTTGTAGGCAAAACGCGGGTACTTCTCCGGATGGCGGAACTGGTACTCCACCCAGGCCTGCGAGAGATGCTCGGCGCTCCCGGGCACCAGCCGCGCTCCGGCCATGTCCGCGCGCGCCCCCACCAGTGACACCCGACCGCCCTGGCGAAAAGTGCTGGCCGCCTCGGCCAACGGCTTCTCCAGTCTCTGTGCGACGCGCTCGAGCAACTGCAGGTGTTCCTCTGTCAGCCGACCGTCTCGGGCAGCGGCCTGGAGAACCCGGTCCACCTCCTTCACTTCCTGGGGCGAGAGCTGCTGAGCCACCCGCTGCAGGACCCGGGCTTCCTCCAGGCTGCGTCCGGTGAGCAGCGCCACCCGCTCCAGCGTCTCCTCCCCTGCACTCACCGCGCGGGAGGAGATGAAGGGCAGCATCACGCACAGCAACGCCAGCTTGCGCTCCTCTTCCCTCAGCTTCCGGCCCGTGAAGCTGAAGCCCGTCACCGCCGCTTTCGCGTCCGCCAGCTCCCCAAGGCCAGGCACCAGGCCCACCATCAACTCCACTGCCAGCTCCAAGGGAGGAGCATCTGTCCCATCCGGCAGCGGCGTGTAGTCCAGGTGAGGATGCGCCTCCTGCCCCACCTTCACGACCTGCGCGAGGGCGCTTCGCTTCGCCAGCAGGTAGAGCCCTACCTCGCTGGGACTCTTGCGCAGGAAGTCCGGATCGTCCGTGTGCGTCCAGGCCCAGTCGAGGACCGCGGCGGCCAGCACTTCCAGGGACTTCTCGCGCAGGAAGCTCTCGGTCAGCAGGTACTCACGCCCTACCCTCCGGAAGCGGCTTCCCGAGGCGCTTCGCACCTGTTGCGCCCACGCATCGTACTCATCGAGCTTCTTCTCGACCGCGGACCACCGAGCCGACTCGCCCTCGGTCCTCCCAGCTTCGGAGAAGCCTCTCGCGTAGCTCCCTCTCTGGTCTCTCAGCACGCGCCTCGGGGGTGGGCCACTCGCGCAGGACGCGTGCAGCACCCAACCCAGCAACACGAGGCATCTCCCGAGCAGCTTCGGTGCCCTGAAACGAGCAAGAGACTCTCCTGGATCCATCCAGAGAGCATATCGAGAAGGCGAGAGCGCGCGACGGACGGGCGGCTCCGAAGCGCCTATCTTCAGGCCGGCTCGCGTCGCAGCAGCCGCTCCAGGCACGCGAGCAGCTCTTCCACCGGCTCGCCCTTCTCGAACACGGCATCCACGGGGGTTTTCGCCCAGAAGCCCTTCTGCCCCGACACGAGCACGAGCTTCGCCTCGGGCACCTGGCGGCGAATCAGCGGAACGAGCTCCCGCCCATCCCCGTCCCCCAGCCTCGAGTCCAGCAGCACCGCGTCGTACCGAGGCTGCCCCTCCAGGAGCCGGGCCGCCTGCGCGCACGTCTCCGCCACGGCCACGGTGAAGCCCGCCTCCTCCAGCACCGCGGAGAGCGTCAGCCAGTTGGCCGGATCATCCTCCACGAGCAGCAGGCTCCGTCGCGCGCCTCCCTCACTCGCTCCTCGGCTCATGTCCCGGCAGGCGCTCCGGCCTCTTCCACCAGGGGGAAGGAGACCCGTGCCCACGTGCCCACCGACGCCCCCGGCCTCAGCTCCACCCACGCGCGGCTGCGCAGCGCCAGCCGCTGGACGATGCAGAGCCCGACTCCCGCATGCCCGGCCTTCGTCGTCATGAAGGGCTCGAACACCCGCGCCCGCAGCTCCTCGCCGATTCCAGGCCCGGTGTCCGTCACCTCCAGGAGGATGCGCCCGTCCTCGCTCCGGAGCGTGCGCAACCCCAGCGTGCCGCCTCCCGGCATCGCCTCCACCGCGTTGTCGATCAGGCAGCGGACGAGCAGCGCGAGGCTCTCCCCGTCTCCCTCCACCCGCCCCCGCTCCTGCCAGGTGCGCTCCACGCGGATGGACGGCGGCAGCCGCGAGCGCGCCAGGGCCTGCTCCGCCACCTCGCACAGCGCCACCCGGCTGCGCACCTCCGTGGGCACCGTCAGGCCGCGGGCCGACAGCAGCTCCTCGGCGCTGGCCAGCTCGCTGTCGATGAGCTGGAAGAAGACCGCCACGCGAGGGTCCGCCTTCCACAGCTCCGACTTCTGGGCCTGCTTCATCAGGTAGTACGAGGCGTTGCGGATGCTGGAGAAGCGGTTGCGCAAGTCGTGGCGCAGCACCGCCGTCACCACCTCCGCGACCGCGGCGCGCTCGCGGGCCTCGACACCTGGGGTTTGCTCGTCCATGTCAGTTCCTCGTCAAGGTCCGCCCGCGGGTCCGGGCAATCGTCTGGGCCAGCTCTCGAATGGAGATGGGCTTGCGCATGCAGGACACGTCTCCCAGCGCCGCCACCTGCCGCATCATCTCCGGTACGTCATGCCCGGAGACGGCGATGAAGGACACGGGCCGCCCCACGCCCCGCAGCTGCTCCACCACCTCCGGGCCCGTCATCCCTGGCATCACCAGATCCACCACGCACACGTCGATGCTCCCCGAGCGCATGCGCTCCACCGCCGCGTCCCCGTCGTAGACGGCCTGCGCCCGCACACCGCACATCCGCAGCCCCTCCACCGTGGCCTCCGCCACATCCTGGGAGTCGTCCACCACCAGCACCTCGGGCGTGCGAGCCGCGCGCTGCAGCGTCCGCAGCAGGTGCTCCACGTCGAAGGGCTTGTGCAGCACGGTGAAGACGCCCTCGGCGAGCGCGTCCTCCACCAGGCTCTCCTGGGCGAACGCTGTCATCAGCACCACGGGCAGCCCGGGCCGCTCGCGCCGCAGGTGACGGTGGAGCTCCACGCCGTGCAGCCCCGGCATGCGGATGTCCGCGAGCACCACGTCCACCGGCCGCTCGCGCGCCACGCTCAGCGCCTCCTCGCCGGTGGAGGCCTCCAGCACCTCGAAGCCCTCCAGCTCCAGGTTCGCCGCGAGGGTGATTCGCATCGACTCCTCATCATCGACGACCAGGATGCGCGCCGTGCTCACCGGGCTCTCCTAGGCTGCCCTCGCCACGGCGGGCGGGAGCTGGATGATGAACTCACTGCCACGGCCGGGCTCGCTCACGACCTGGAGCGTACCGCCGTGGCGCTGGACTCTCGTGGCGACGATGGACAGCCCCAGCCCCGTGCCCTGCTTCTTCGTCGTGAACAGGGGCTCGAAGATGCGCGGCAGCACGTCCGGGGGGATGCCGCCCCCGTCGTCCACCACGCGCACCCGCAGCGGCTCGGCGCCGCCACCGTCGGCGCGCACCACCACCTCTCCGCTCCGGCCAACGGGGATGGCCTCCACCGCGTTCTGCACCAGGTTGATGAGCACCTGCCGGAACTGCTCGCGGTCCAGCAGCGGCACCGGCAGCGACTCCGGCACCTGGTTGAGCACGCGCACGCCCTCGCGCGCGGGCACCACGCCGATGGCCTCGTCCACCAGCGGGCGCAGCGGACACGGCTGGAGGCTGAGCGAGCGCTCGCGCGCGAAGTCCAGCAGGTCCGAGATGATGCGCGCGCAGTTGCTGAGCTCCCGGTCCATCAGCGCCAGGAACTGGGGCACGCGCGCGTCCGTCGCCGCCTCCTCCGGCTTCGCCAGGCGCTTGGAGAGGTAGGCGTGCGCGTTGCGGACGGCGGCCAGCGGGTTGCGCAGCTCGTGCCCCACGCCCGCCGCGAGCTGCCCCACCGCCGCCAGCTTCTCCACGCGGATCAGGTGCTCGTGGGTGTTGCGCAGCTCGCTCATCGCCCTGTCCAGCTCGTACGCCTTCTGCTGCTCGCGCTCGGTGGCCAGCTCCGCCGCCGCCCGCCGCTCGGCCATCTCCCGCATCTCCCGCACCGCGCCATGACAGGACAGCAGCAGCACCATGTCGATGAAGAACACCCAGAAGGAGTGCTCCAGGAAGCGCCACCACTCCGGACTCGGCGAGCCGTAGACGGACTCTGGCCAGACGGCGCCGCGCAGGTAGTGGTCCGCCACCACCACGCCGGTGGCGCTGAGCAGCACCGGCCAGTCCCGGTAGAAGGCCAGGAAGGCCAGCGAGCCGAAGATGTGGAAGTGCGTCTCGATGCGGCCCCCCGTCAGGTGGATGAGGAGCGCGGACCAGAGCAGCTGCGAGACGGCCACCACGTGCCGGGTGAGCACGCTGCCCGGGCGCAGCCACACCAGCGCGAGCGGGAAGGCGCTGAGCGCTCCGCCGAGCAACACCGCGGCGTGCACGTGCACGTGCACCGCGCGCTCCTTGCCCTCCCAGCCATAGGGAGAGAAGAGCACCGCGATCACGATGGCGACCAGCCACTGCCCCACCATCAGCCGGGCGAAGAGCCGGTCCACCCGCCGCCACACCTCGTCCTGATGGTGGGAGAGGAGCCGGGCGGCACGCTCCTCGAACTGCTCCTGCGCCCGTGGCTCCACTCCGGCCTGGCTCATGGAGGCGCTCCCGCCTCATCCCGCTCCGTGGGGCCCCGCAGCGCGCAGCCGTACACCGGGTGCTGGCCCTCGCCCTCGGCGCCCTCGAGCAGCAGGGCCTCCAGGCTGGCCCGCCCGGCGTTGTCGCCCGCATGTCCGCGCGAGCGAGTGATTCCTCCGCTGAAGCGCAGGCGCCCCTCCGCGTCGTAGAGCAGCACGTGCCCGGAGGTGGTGGCACCCAGGCGCCGCGCCTCCACGCCGCCGAAGTCCTCCTGCGCGGTGACGCCGGGGATGGAGGCCGCGCGCCGCCACAGCTCGCCCTGCTTCCAGTCCGCACCCTCCCCCTCCGGCCGGAGGAAGAGGACATAGGCGTCCACGCGCCCGCCGGCCCGCGCCATCACCGCCTCCAGCTCTCCCATGCTCGCGCGCGAGCAGGGGCAGCGCGGGTGGGCCAGCATGACGAGCAGGAAGCGGCCCGGCGTGGGACGCAGCGCGCTGTCCGCGGGCCAGCGCGAGGGGGCCTCGGGCGGCTCACCCGGCGTGGTGGAGTAGCGCGCCAGGGCCGTCATCCCTCCGAGCACGGCGGCCAGCCACAGCACTCCAGTCGCGGCGAGCACCCGGCTCCCGCGCCCCGCTGGAAGCCTGCCCTTCATCTCACATCACTCGCTTCCAGGCCCCCAGCTCCGAGGAGAGCGAACTCATCACCCGCTTGAGCCGGGCGGACTCCGCCGCGCGCTGGACGATTTCCACCAGGCGGGGCGGCTCGTAGGGCTTGATGAGCAGGTAGTAGAGGCCCTGGGCCTCGTACTTGTCCCGCTTCTCCAGATACTCGGCGTGGCCGGTGACGAGCACGCCGGACAGGTGCGGCTGCCGGGCCGTCGCCTCGCGCAGCAGCTGGATGCCGTTCTGGCCGGGCATGTTGAAGTCCGTGCACACCACGTCGATCGTATTGCGCTCCATCTGGCGCAGCGCCGAGGTGGCATCCGAGGCCGTCAGCACCCGGAAATCCTCGGACAGCACGGCAGCGGCGGTGATGAGCACCGGGTGCTCGTCATCCACCACCAGGACTGTGAGCCTCTCGTTCATCGCGTCCAGCGCCTCGCGGTCACCCAGAAAAGATGTGCGTTCATGTGAGGGAGCTTGCCGGAGTTTCCGGGGTCCCCCGCGACCTTGTTGATCCAGCCTAACGTGAATGGATCGCCGGTACCGCCAGGCGAGCTTGCCGGGGTTGGACAGCGGACAGAGCCGCTGCCTCCTTCCGCCCCGAAGTTCAAGAATGGAAGAGCGAGCATCCGGAAGTGAACGCTCCTCCGCCCCGCGCGCTGATAGGTTCAGGGGGCACATCGGGGAGCCTGGATGGACGTCGAGGTCCGCTTTGCCAGCACGGAGGATGAGCGAGAAGCCATCTACCGGCTGCGCTACGAGACCTACGTCGAGGAGATGCACCTCTACCAGGGCCTGGCCGATCACTCGCACCGGTGGCTGAAGGACGCGGACGATGGCGCGGCCCACCTCATGTACGCGCGGACCCAGGGCGAGGTGGTGGGAACGGTCCGGGTGCACCTGGGCAGCGACGGAGCCATTCCCCCGCCCCTGGCCGAGCGCTTCGCGCTGGAGCGCTTCCTGCCGCTGGTGCCGCAGGAGAGCCTGTCGGTGGTGGGGCGCTTCATGGTGCGCCGGGACATGCGAGGCACCGCGGTGCCCTTCCGGCTCATCCACGAGAGCATCGGCTTCCTGCTGGAGCAGGGCATGGAGCTGGCCTTCTGCGACTGCCAGCCGCACCTGCTCAACCTCTATCTGTCGCTGGGCTTCCGGCCCTACCTGGGCACGTTCGACCACCCGGAGTTCGGGGTGATGGTGCCGCTGGTGCTGGTGCTCCGGGACCGCGAGCACATGGAGTGGGTGGGCTCGCCGCTGCGGGCGCTGCTGGCGGCGGACGTGGCCTCGGAGGTGCCCGCGCGCGTGGCGCCGCTGCTGAAGCAGGCCCGGGACGTGCTGAGCCAGGAGCTCAGCGATCCGGAGCACTACCTGCGGGAGGTGCACGGGCTGATGGGCTCCACGCGGCCGCCCCTCTTCGCCGGCCTGTCGGAGCAGGAGCTGCAGGCCGTGCTGGCCAGCAGCCACGTCATCCAGTGCGCCCCTGGCGACTACCTCATCCGGCGCGGGCAGGTGGCGCGCACCGTCTTCGTGGTGCTCTCCGGCTCGCTGGAGGTGCGGGATGGGGACCGCGTGGTGGCGACGACCACCGCGGGCGAGGTGCTCGGCGAGGTGGCCTTCCTGCTGTCCACCTCACGCATCAGCGACGTGTGCGCCACCGGCGCGGGCGCTCGCGTGCTGTGCCTGAGCGAGAAGTCCCTGCGCGCGCTGATCGACTCCAGCTCGCGCGCGGCGGCGCTGCTGCTGCTCAACCTCTCGCGGGCCCTGGCCCACAAGCTGGTGCAGCGCGCCGACAGCCCGAAGTGAGGGGCCGCCGGCGCGCCTGGGTCAGGCCTGGTGGTGGGCGCGCAGGACGTCCGCGTGGTGCTGCAGCTGGTGGCGCGCCGCCTCGAACGCGTCGTTCACCGCCTGGTACGGATCCTCGTGCTCGCGCCGCTCGTGCTCCTTGCCCACGACGATGTCCTTGCCCGGGACGTGGAGATCGACGCGCACGTGGAAGCGCCGGCCCTGCTGGTGATGCTTGTGCGGCTGCTCCACCACCACATGGCAGCCCACGATGCGATCGAAGAACTGCTCCAGCTTCTCCGCCTGCTCCCGGATGTGCTCCGACATGGCCTCGCTCGGCCCCATACCCCGGTAGGTGATCTGCAGCGGTCGGTTCATCTGACGCCTCGTCTGTGGCCCTGTGGGCCGTGTCCGCCCTCTCTCCATTGCATTCCCGAGGCCAGCAATTCCCATGACAATTCAAGCAGTTACGGCCTGCTCGGACGCAGCCTTTGCGGCGAAGCGCCACACGGCCGCAGCGGTTGCGCGGCCCCCTGCGACACCGCACGGGCAGTAGGCCCCGCCTCACTGCCCGTCACCCAGGCAGCCGGCCAGTCTGGGAGGGCGTCCGAGTGCCTACCTTGTGCGTCGGGGGAGCCCTTCCAGCTCCTCGAGGAGGCGGCATGATCCGGTTCGGGCCCGCGGGGTGGACATACAGAGACTGGGAGGGCGTGGTGTACCCGAAGCCCAAGCCCAGGGGGTTCGATCCGCTGGTGGCGATGGCGGCGCTGTTCGACACCATCGAGCTGAACACGTCCTTCTACGCGCCCATCACCCCACGCAACGCGCACCTGTGGCTGGAGCGCACGGAGTTCAACCCGAACTTCCGCTTCACGGCGAAGCTGTGGAAGCGCTTCACCCACGAGCGCTCCGAGCCCTGGACGGCGGAGGACGTGCGGTGGGCGCGCGTGGGGCTGAGCCTCCTGCGGGACGCGGGGCGGCTGGGCGCGGTGCTGGTGCAGTTCCCGTGGTCCTTCCGCAACGAGCCGAAGAACCGGGACCACGTGGACGCCATCGTCTCCGCGTTCGAGGGGCTGCCGCTAGTGCTCGAGGTGCGGCACGCCTCGTGGAACGAGCCCTCGTACTACGCGGAGTTGGTGGAGCGGGGGCTGGGGTTCGTGAACATCGACCAGCCGCTGTTCAAGAACTCCATCGCGCCGAGCGCTCGGGCCACGGCGGCGGTGGGCTACGTGCGGGTGCACGGGCGCAACTACAAGGAATGGTTCCGCCAGAAGTCCTCGCCGATCGATCGGTATGACTACCTGTACTCGGCGCGCGAGCTGGAGCCGTGGGCCGAGCGCACGAAGGAGGTCGCCGCGCATGCGCGCGTGGAGGACGTGTACGTCATCACCAACAACCACGCGCGGGGCAAGGGCGTGGCGAACGCGCTGATGTTGAAGGCGATGGTGACGGGGCAGAGGGTGGAGGCCCCCGAGACGCTGCTGCGCGAGTACCCCGAGGCGCTGGGCCCCTACGCGCGCCCGATGGACCTGACCGCGAGCGCGCTCGAGCACACCGCTCCGGCTCCCTAGTATTTGCATGTCACCCGGCAAGTCGCGTCAAATCCCGTGGCGGGGACCCTCTCATGACGCAGTCGGTGAACACCGCTCGAATCGAAGTCCTGGGCAACGCCCTGCTCTCGGCGATGGAGGCAATGAGGATTGCCCCTGACCGGGCGCTGCGCATCTTCGCGGAGCACGGCATTGCCCGTCCGGAGAAGACGGCCTGGTACCCCTTCCAGGGAGTGCTGGGTGCCTACCGGGACATCCTGAAGCAGATCGGCCCGAACACGATGCGGGCCGTGGGGCGCAACATCCCCAAGAACGCCGAGTTCCCACCGGACCTCCGAACGGTGGAGCAGGCGCTGCAGTCGCTCGACACGGCCTACCACATGAACCACCGGGGCCCCGGGCACATCGGCGGCTACCGCTACGAGTCCACCGGCCCGCGCAGCGCGCGGATGGTCTGCGACAACCCCTACCCCTGCCCGATGGATGAAGGGCTGGTGGAGTCGCTGGCCGACCGCTTCCGCCCAAAGGACTCCTTCTTCATCCGCCTTCAGCACGACGCGGCCAGCTGCCGCGAGCGGGGGGATGCGGCCTGCGCGTATCTGATTGCCTGGTAGGGACTCATGAGCGGCCCATTCCACACTCCCGACCTGAGCCGTCGCGCCTTCGCGCGGACCAACCGCCAGACGGTGGAGCAGCGCGTGGCGCTGCTGCGCGAGTTCTTCCCCCAGGGTGTGCACGGCATCGGAGAGCTGTGCTGCGGCGACTGCAGCCGCCAGCATGCGGCCTACACCTCCCAGCTCGGCGTGAAGCGCTACCGCTCGCTGGACCTGGAGCCGGCCATCGTCGCGGCCAACCAGGAGCGAGGCATCGAGTGCGTGCAGGGCGACGTCACCCGCCCGGAGATGCTGCGGCCCTTCCTGGAGCTCGAGGTCCTCTTCTACGGCCCGCCGCTCTCGGTGGAGTGTGACGCGCACCGCTCCTTGTCCTTCCGTGAGGTGGTGCCGCCGTTCTCCGAGGTGGCGGGGTTGCTGTTCGGCAAGCTCGGCTATGACGGCACGCTGGTGTGCATCGCGCCCAACACCACGACGGTGGGGGACGCGCGCTGGCTCTACACCCAGGTGCGCGAGGTGCGCCCGGAGGTGGGCCTACGCCTCATCCACCACAGCTTCTCCACGGTGACGGGCTCGGACGAGCCCACCGAGCCGCGCAGGAAGTACGTGGAGCTCTGGCTGTCCACGCGCCTGGAGGATGCGTGGGAGGTGCGCGAGTCCCAGCCTCCGCCGCAGGGCTGAAACCCTCGGACGCCTGAGCCTAAATGGGTCCGAAAAAGTCTTTTCACGGCCCCCTGTAAGAGTCCGCGCAACCTGAACCAGGCAGAGGGCCCGAGGCCTCCCCGCGTCCGGTCCCCCTGCCGGGAAAAACCTGTGCGAACTGGTCTGCTTGTCATACCAGTTCGCTGCCGGTCCGCCGACAGGGTGCCTCCCTCCGGGGTGCAGGAACTTCTTCGCAGTGACTTGGCTGCCGTGCGCGGCCGCCGTCAGCCCGACGCCACCGCCATCAGCCGTATCAGGCCCGCACTCAGGTGGCCCGGGCTCGCGTGTGGTCCTCCCATCGCCTGACCCCTTCCATCCCCGGGGCTCCCGCCGCGGCTCAGCAGCAGCGCCCGCCGCCCGCGCGATAGCGCGCCTGCATCCGCTCGTTGAAGAACTCCGCGTAGCTCATCACCGGCCGCTCCGGGTGGTGGCGGCGCATGTGCTGGACGTAGGTGTCGTAGTCGGGCACCCCGATGATCAATCGCGCGGTCTGCACGACGCGCCGCCAGAGTCTCCGCAGCGCTTCTCGGGGCAGGGTCATGTCAGGCATCCGTCGCCACCTGGGGAACATGCGGTGTCTCCCGCGCCGTCGGCACCTCCGAACGGCGGGCCGCCAGCGCTGCGCGCAGCCCGAACACGAGCGTCATCACGACCACCATCATGAACAGGACGGTGAGGCCGGCATCCACGTAGTCGTTGGTGATGACCCGCTGCATCTCCTCGACGGATTTGGCGGGCGCCAGCACCTTGCCGCTCTCCATCGCCGACGTGAAGGCGCGTGCGTGCGCCAGGAAGCTGACCCGGATGTCGCTGCTGAACACCTTCTGCCAGCCCGCCGTCAGCGTGCACAGCACCAGCCACGCGGTGGGGATGGCGGGGATCCACAGGAAGCGCTCGCGCTTCATCTTCACCAGCGCCACGCAGGCCAGCGTCAGCGCGATGGCGGCCAGCATCTGGTTGGCGATGCCGAACAGCGGCCACAGCGTGTTGATGCCGCCCAGGGGATCCACCACGCCCTGGTAGAGGAAGTAGCCCCAGCCCGACACGCAGATGGCCGTGGCGATGAGGTTGGCGCCCCAGGAGTCGGTCCTCTTCAGCGGCGCGTACGCCAGGCCCGCCAGCTCCTGGATCATGAAGCGGCCCACGCGCGTGCCGGCGTCCACGGTGGTGAGGATGAACAGCGCCTCGAACAGGATGGCGTAGTGATACCAGAAGGCCATCATCCCCTCTCCGCCGACCAGCCCATGGAGAATCTGAGCCATGCCTACCGCCAGGGTCGGCGCGCCTCCGGCTCGCGACAGGATGGACGACTCGCCGATGTCCCGGGCCGTCTGGGTGAGCACCTCGGGCGTGAGCACGAAGCCCCACTGGCTGATGACCTGCGCCGCGCTCTCCACGGTGGTGCCAATCAGGCCCGGCGGAGAGTTCATCGCGAAGTACACCCCGGGCTGCAGCACCGTGGCGGAGATCATCGCCATGATGGCCACGAAGGCCTCCATGAGCATCGAGCCGTAGCCCACCATGCGCGCCTCGCTCTCGTTGGCCAGCATCTTCGGGGTGGTGCCCGAGGCGATCAGCGAGTGCCAGCCGGACACCGCGCCGCACGCGATGGTGATGAACAGGAACGGGAACAGGTTGCCGGAGAACACGGGGCCGCTGCCGTCGACGAACCGCGTCACCGCGGGCATCCGCAGCTCGGGCTGGGCCAGGAGGATGCCCAGCGCCAGCACCACCACGGTGCCGATCTTCAGGAAGGTGGACAGGTAGTCGCGCGGCGCCAGCAGCAGCCACACCGGGAGGACCGAGGCGCAGAAGCCGTAGGCGATCAGCATCCACGCCAGCGCCTCGCCGCCGTAGGTGAACAGGGGCGCCATGGAGGGGTTCTCGGCCACCCTGCCGCCCAGCCAGATGGACAGCATCAGCAGCACGAACCCGATGATGGAGACCTCGAGCACGCGGCCCGGCCGCAGGTAGCGCAGGTACACGCCCATCAGCAGGGCGATGGGCATGGTCATCGCCACCGTGAAGGTACCCCAGGCACTGGAGGCCAGCGCCTTCACCACCACCAGGGCCAGCACCGCGAGGATGATCATCATGATCATCAGCACGCCGATCATCGCCACCACGCCCGCGGCGGGCCCCAGCTCCATCCGCACCATGTCACCCAGGGACTTGCCGTCCCGGCGCACGGACAGGAACAGGATGGTGAAGTCCTGCACCGCGCCGGCCAGCACCACCCCGAAGAGGATCCACATCGTGCCGGGCAGGTAGCCCATCTGCGCGGCGAGCACCGGCCCCACCAGCGGGCCCGCCCCCGCGATGGCGGCGAAGTGGTGGCCGAAGAGCACCCACTTGTCCGTGGGCACGTAGTCCAGTCCATCGTTGTGGCGCCGCGCCGGCGTCGCGCGAGTCGGGTCCAGCCGCAGCGCCTTCTCGGCGATGAAGCGACTGTAGAAGCGATACCCGATCATGAAGGTGGCAACCGCCGCCACCACCAGCCACGTGGCGTTGATGGACTCGCCCCGGTGCAGCGCCACCGTGCCCAGGCAGAACGCGCCCAGGACCGAGAGCAGCGCCCATCCCACCTTGCTCGCGACACGCGCCATCGTCCCTTCCGCTCGGCTCATCGCGCGAAGGTGCCTTCAGGGTGGCACCCCGTCAATCTCAACATCCAACCTGGCAGGAGGAGCGTTGCCTTGGAGGCACGCGCTCACGGCGCGCTCGGGTGCACCCGGAGGGACTCGATGGTCTCCGGGGTCGCCGCCTTGAGGAACGCCCGCAGGGCGGCACCGTCCGTCGGCAGGTCGTCCATCCAGCGCCGCACCGTGCCATCATGGCCCGCGGAGATGAGCGCCCGTCCGTCGAGCGCGAAGTCCAGCGCGGAGACTCGGCCCCGGTGCCCCTCGAGCACCCGGCTCTCCCGGGCCTCGATGTCCCAGAGCCGCACCATCCCATCACTGCCTCCCGTCGCGGCGCGCGTCCCCTCCGGCGACACGGCGAGCGCGTACACCCGGCCGCGGTGCCCGCGCAGCACCGCCAGCATCCGCCCGCTCTCCAGCTCCCAGATGCGCGCGTTGCCCTCTCCGCCCAGCGTCGCGAAGCGCTTGCCGTCACGGAAGAAGATGAGACGGTCGATGCCCGTGCCGCCCGCCTCCACGCTCTGGCGAAGCTGCCCGGTGCTCGCGTCCCAGAGGCGGATCGTGTGGTCCATGCTGCCGGTGACGATCACCCGGTCATCCGGTGAGAAGCCGAGCGCCATCACGGACGCCTGGTGCCCCTCGAGCAGCACCTCCTGCCCGGAGGCCAGCTCCCGCACCGCCACGCGTCCATCCCTCCAGCCCGACAGCAGGCGAGCGCCATCCGACGAGAGCGCGACCGTGAGCGCCTCCCCCTCCCGCTGCTCGACGAGCCGCCCCTCACTGCTCTGGAGGCTCCACGAGCGCACGGTCCCATCGGCCCCGGCCGAGAACAGCGAGGCTCCATCCGGCGAGAAGAGCACGCGGTGAACGCGCCCTGTGTGGCCGTGAAGCACCCGTGTCGCGCCGGAGTCGAGCTCGACCAGATAGACGCGGCCATCGGCGCCGGCCGTCGCGAGGAGGGAACCCTCCGAGGAGAAGGCCAGATCGCTCACCTCGCCCTCGTGCTCCACCACCGCCGAGGCCTCCGCGCCCTCGAGCCGGCTCACATGCACGGTGCCGTCCTCGCCTCCGAACGCCACCCGGTCTCCTGCCGGAGAGACGAGCGCGACCTGCACCGCCGAGTCCTGCGCCGCGATGACGCGATCGCGCAGGGCGCCGAGCTCGTACAGGCGCACGGTCTGGTCGACGCTCGTCACGGCCACCCGCTGCCCGTCGGGCGAGAAGGCCACCGACACCACCGCATCGGTCTGTCCCCACAGCACGCGGCTCGTGCCAGAAGCCAGGTCCCAGAGCCTCGCGGTGTTGTCACCCGCCCCGCTCAGGAGCAGCCGAGCATCCGGCGAGAAATCGAGCGAGTGGATGGTGGTCTCGTGCCCTCTCAGCACCTCGGACGCGCCCGTCCGGAGGTTCCAGAGGCGGAGCATTCCATCCTGGGACGCGGAGACGAACCGTGAAGCATCCTGGGGAGCGAAGCTGACGAAGGTGACCTCCCGGGTGTGCCCCGCGAGCCGCTGGACGACGCCCCTCTTCGCGTCCCACACGCGCAGGGCTCCCGTCCCATCGCCCGTCACCACGTGCGTGCCGCCCAACGAGATCGCGATGGCGGTGGAAGGCAGCGCCTGGCCCTGGAAGCGCCGGTAGCTCCCCTCCCCCCGCTGGAAGAGCACGAGCGCGCCCTCGGCCGTATAGGCGACGGTGCCCCCATCGGGAGAGACCGCGAGCCCGGCGTCCGCGGAGGGGCCGCCGCTCAACACCGAGGCCACCCCGCTCTCCACGTCCCAGAGCCGCACCCTCTCCTGGCGGCCCCGGGAGATGATGTGCCTGCCGTCCGGGAGGAACTGGAGGTACTCGACGGGGCCGTCGTGGTGTCCCACGAAGGCTCGGCCCTCTCCGGTCGCGACGTTCCACAGCCGCAGGGAGCCGTCCTTGCTGCTGGTCGCCAACCACCGGCCATCCGGGGAGAAGGAGCTTCCCCAGACCTCGTCCGCGTGCCCCTCGAGCACCCGCACCGCGCCGGTCTCGACATCCCAGAGCCGAACGGTCCGGTCGTCGCTCACCGTGGCGAGCAGGCGGCCGTCCGGGGAGAAGCGCGCGACGTTCACCGCCGCCGTGTGGTCTCGCAGCACCCGCGGAACGGCGCGCGACAGCGCATCGGCGGCGATGACTCGAGCCACTCGCCCCCGGTCGAACGCGGGCGAGAGCGTCTTGAGCCAGGCGATGGACTCGATGGGGTTGCGCACCGCGGCGCCACGGGCCTCGGCCAGGGTGAGCGTGTCGGCGCGCTCGGTCGCGTGACGCTCGGCCGTGGTGGCCCGATCCCGCTCCTGCGTGGCCAGGTCCCTCGCCTCGACGATGCGGAAGATGGCGAGCGCCCCCAACACCGCGATGGCCATGAGCGCCATCGCCAGCGTGCCCAGCGGCAGGCGATAGCGCCGGACGAACCGCGCCAGCCGCTCCGTGGGGGTGTAGGCGTGGGCCTGGACGATCTGACCGGTCTGGAAGCGCCGCAGCTCCTCCGCGAGCTCCTTGGCGGTCGGGTAGCGCGCGTCGACGTCCCGCGCCATCGCCTTGTGCACCAGCGCGATCAAGTCTCGGGGCACGCCCTTCTGGAGTCGCTCGATGGGCTCGGGCGGCCCGCGGACCACGGCCTGGATGACCTCCAGCGGGTAGGGCCCCGTGTACGGCGGGCGGCCCGAGAGCAGGTGATAGAGGATGGCGCCCAGCGCGTAGACGTCGGCCCGCGCGTCCACGGAGCGCCCCGCCGCCTGCTCAGGCGCCATGTAGATGGGTGTCCCCAGGATGGTACCCACCATGGTGAGCCCGGTGGCCACGGGCGATACGAGCTCCGGGGGCGACTCCTGGGGGGCGCTCTCGGGGACCTCGTTCCGGAGATCCTTGGCCAGCCCCCAGTCGATGACCACCATCTCTCCGAACGAGCCGATGAGGATGTTCTGCGGCTTGAGGTCCCGGTGGATGATGCCCTCGCTGTGCGCGTAGGCGATGGCCTCGGCCGCGGCGAGCACGTGGGGCAGCAGCGCCAGCCGCTCGTCGATGGAGCGCGCCTCCTCGATGACCTGCGAGAACGGGCGCCCGGCGACGAGCTTCATCGCATAGAACGGCTCCCCCGACGGCCAGCGGCCCGCGTCGTACACGGGCACGATGCCCGGGTGCTGCAGGCGAGCCGTCAGGAGCGCCTCGCGCATGAACCGCCCCTCGCTCCCGGGCGTGTGCTCGAGCAGCTCCTTGACGGCCACGGGGCGATCGAGCCTCTCGTCACGCGCGCGGAGGATGCGCCCCGTGCCTCCCTTCGCGAGCTCGGACTGGATGGCGTAGCTCCGCCCTTCCACGGCCCGGCGGTACTCACCGGACGCAGCGGCGTGAGGCCTCGCCACGTCCGCCCCCGGGCGATGGACCGGAGCCGTGACCGGCAGCGTGTCCTCGCTGGGGGGAGCGCGCTGCGAGTCGACCGGGCCGGCCTCACGGGGAGCGCTGGCAGGTGTGGAATCGGCGGTGCGGCTCAAGCGGCTCGTGACGATATCACGAGGTGTATCGTCGCAGCGCTCAGCGCAGGCCGTGGCGCCAGAGCAGGCGATAGAAGTGGATGCGGTCCACTCCCGCCGCGCGCGCCGCGGCGGTCACATTGTTCCCGGCCGTGCGCAGCACCTCGGTGAGGTAGCGCTGCTCGCAGTAGCGCGTCCATTGCTCGCGCGCGTCGCGCAGGGGCAGCGCCGCGCAGATGGGCACTCCCGTCTCCTCGGAGGCTTCTCCCAGCTCGGCGCTCAGGGGCTGGCGCTCGCGCAGCGCCAGGCACCGCTCCAGGTAGTTGCGCAGCTCGCGGACGTTGCCGGGCCAGGCATGGCGCGCCAGCTCACGCATGAACTCCGCGGTGCGAAGCTCGGGCGCCTCGGGGTGCTGGGAAGCTCCCAGGCTCGTGAGGATGTGCTCGACGAGCAGCGGCAGATCCTCGGTCCGCTCCTTCAGCGGCGGCAGGGCCACCTGCACCACGGCGAGCCGGTAGAACAGATCCGAGCGGAACCGCTTCGCGTTCACCTCGGCTCGCAGGTTCCGGTTGGTGGCCGCCACCACCCGGACGTCGATGGGGAGGTACTGGTTGGTGCCCACCCGCTTGATCTCTCGCCGCT
This sequence comes from Hyalangium gracile, assembly GCF_020103725.1. NCBI lineage: Bacteria > Pseudomonadati > Myxococcota > Myxococcia > Myxococcales > Archangiaceae > Hyalangium > Hyalangium gracile. The sequence continues at coordinate 69,500 of NZ_JAHXBG010000033.1, forward strand.
CGAGCGCGCGCAGCAGCTTGGGCTGCAGATCGCTCGACAGCTCTCCAATCTCGTCGAGGAACAAGGTGCCGCCCGAGGCGGCCTCGAACGCTCCCTCGCGCCGGTTCGTCGCCCCGGTAAAGGAGCCGCGCTCGTGGCCGAACAGCTCGCTCTCCAGCAGATCATGCGGCACGGCGCCGCAGTCCACCACGATGAAGGGCCCCTTGCTCCGCGTGCTCTCCAGGTGGATCGACTCCGCCACCGCCTCCTTGCCCGTGCCCGTCTCTCCTTCGATGAGCACGGTGGCATCCGTCGGCGCCACCCGCTCGAGCATCGCGAACAGCGCCCGCATGGACGAGGCGCGTCCGACCATCGTCCCGAAGCGCTCCCGCTCGGAGAGCACGATGCTGATGTGCTCGGGCCCGAACTCCAGGCGGAGCTGCGTGTGCCCCAGGGTCAGCACGGAGCCATCGCGCAGCGGCGCATGGAACACCGGCACCCCATCCACCAGGGTGCCGTTGCGGCTGCCCGGATCCTTCAGCACCGCCTGGCCGTCGACCAGGGCAATCTCACAGTGGAACCGGGACACGGTCCGGTCGCGCAGGCGCACATCCGCGGACTCATCCGTGCCGATCACCACACGCGCGCCCTGCGAGGCGTGGACGCCCCCCGTATCCGGCCCCGCGATGATCCGCATCCGGAACTGGCGCACCAGCATGCGGCTGGCGGCGTTGGAGGGCGCCGCCTCGACCGTGCCGCTCGCCTCCGGACTCAACGGTTCGGAAGGCCGGGTTCCCTTTTTCGGATCAGTGGTTCGCATGCAAGCGGGCGGATGTCTCCTCGGACGCTACCACGACGGCTCCTCCAGATTCCGATGGCGCGGAAAGGGCCGTGGTCCGATGATCCAGGGGTGATCTCCATCAAGCAACTGCGAGCGCTCGGTACCTCCCTGTCCGCGGAGGAGTTCCGCCGCCAGCTCGGGCCGTTCGCGCTCATCCAGCGCCCTCCGAGCCCCAGGGCATCGGACGAGCTGGCCTCCACGCACGCGGCCGACAAGGCGACGATCGAGCGGGGGATGCTCTCGCTCCTCTTCGAGTTCGAGGACCTCCAGGTGGCCACGCTGCCGCCGCTGGGCGAGACGGACTCGCTGATGTTCGGGCGGCTGCCGGACTGCGACGTGGTGCTCGATGACGGCTCGGTGTCCAAGCAGCACGCGGCGCTGCGCTGGAACGAGGCGGAGCGCCGCTGCACCGTGAAGGACCTGGGCTCGCGCAACGGCACGTTCCTGAACGGCACCCTCGTCATGAATCGCGAGGCCACGCTCAAGGACGGAGACATCCTGAGCGTGGGCTACGTGCAGTTCTGGTTCCTGCTGGCGGACACCCTCTACACCCGGCTGCGCAGCCCGCCGGGGAGGATGGGCTGAGGCCGCCGGCTCAGGGGCAGCCGGAGCTCACCTGGAGCGCGTCGTACGCCATCCAGCCGTTGCGCTTGGTGCCCGTGGCGGCGATGACGTAGCCGTAGATGAACTTCATCGTCCCCGACTGCTGACGGTAACGGCCCGAGCTGTCCTGCACCCAGAGCGGGATGTCGATGGACGGCGCCCCGTTGTCGGTCGGCACGTCCAGGCGCTGGAACTTCGTGCCCGCGGGGAAGTGGTCCACCGCCGGGCCGCCCAGGGCCATGCCCGGCACGTTGAAGATGAGGTTGGCCGAGCGCTGCCCGTTGGCGCGCACCAGCGGCAGGTAGTCCCCCGCGCGCTCGTGGGTCGCCTGGCTGTCGTAGACGACCTTCTTCAGCTCCAGGGTGGTGTCGTGCCAGTTGCGCACCGAGTAGCAGCCCAGCTTCGCCAGGCCCGCGCCCAGCGCCGAGACGTGGCCGACCTTCTGCTCGAAGGACGTCCGTCCCAGGATGGCGGAGATGGGCAGCCAGCCGGCGCTCGAGTTCGAGGTCGACACCGCGAACGCATGGAGCTCGCCCGCGAAGGTGCGCGTCTGGCCGTAGTTGAACGCGGAGCTCGTCCGGGTGTTGGTGCCCATCACCGTGCCGTTACCGTCACGGATGGGCACGCCCGTCACCAGGCCCCAGTTGTCGTCGGCCGGATCATTCGTGGGCACGCGGTTGCCACCCGACGCCTGCAGCTTGCAGTTGTACGGGCTCTCCAGGCAGTAGGTGCCATTCACGCCCGCGTACGCGGCCTGCTTCTGGACCGCGAGCGACTCGCCCCCCTCACCCGGCAGCTCGCCACCACACGCGGAGAACAGCAGCGCCACGGAGCAGCTCGTAAAAATGTGCTTTCGCATGAATTCGCGAATAACCAGATAAGCACTGAGATGTCAACAGGGGGGCCCGGCAAGAGTCCTTCGCCGACCCCTGCCCTGCTCCGGGGCAGAGTTCGTCGGGCGGAGGCGTTACGCTGCGCGCATGGATGACGAGCGCAACCACGACGCAGGGAATCCCGACGGCGGCTCTCGAGCCGCCTCTTCCCAGCGCCCGGGCCCCTCTCGCCGGGAAGTCATCGCCGCGGGGCTCGGCAGCGCGCTGCTGATGGGCGCCGGCCCCGCCCAGCCGGAGAAGCGCACCATGATGACCCGCCCCATTCCTCGCACCGGCGAGCAGCTGCCCGTCATCGGGCTCGGCACCTGGCAGACCTTCAACGTGGGCCCCGCCCAGAAGGAGCGCGCCCCGCTGCGCGACGTGCTCAAGCGCTTCCTGGAGAAGGGCGGCCGCGTCATCGACTCCTCGCCCATGTATGACCGCGCGGAGCTGGTGGTGGGCGAGCTGCTGGAGGGGCTCGGCCAGTCCCGCACGCCCTTCCTCGCCTCCAAGGTGTGGACCATGGGGCGCGCCGAGGGCGAGCAGCAGATGAACACCTCCGTGCAGCGCATGGGCCGCGGGCGCATGGACCTGATGCAGGTGCACAACCTGGTGGACGTGAACACGCACCTGGCCACCCTGCGCCAGTGGCAGCAGGCCGGGCGCATCCGCTACGTCGGCGTCACCCACTACCTGCCCTCGGCCTTCGAGCAGATGGAGAAGCTCGTCCGCCAGGAGGCGCTGGACTTCGTGCAGCTGCCCTACTCCATCATCCAGCGCGACGCGGAGGCCCGCCTGCTGCCGGCCTGCGCCGACCAGGGTGTGGCCGTGCTGGTGATGAGCCCCTTCGAGCAGGGCGGCCTCTTCGAGAAGGTGCGCGGCAAGCCCCTGCCCCCGTGGGCCGCCGACTTCGACTGCACCAGCTGGGCCCAGTTCTTCCTCAAGTTCATCCTCGGGCACCCCGCGGTGACGTGCCCCATCCCCGCCACCAGCAACCCCAAGCACCTCGAGGACAACCTCAAGGCCGGCTTCGGCCGCCTGCCCGACGAGAAGACCCGCGCGAAGATGGTGAAGCACCTGGGCCTCTGAGCCCCTGCCCGCTCGCCAGCCCTCCCAGCGAGGCGGCCCTCTCGCACGCCGGGTGTCATCCCTCCCCACCGCTGCTTACCGTGAGGCCGGGAGGCACGGCATGGCCAACAAGAAGGCAGATCAGAAAGACGTCGGGCAGCAGGAAGCCATCGCGCACCTGGGCAAGCTCATCCAGGACATCAAGGTGGCGATGATGACGACCATCGAGGCGGACGGCACCCTGCGCAGCCGCCCCATGTGGACGCACAACCGCGACTTCGACGGGGAGCTCTGGTTCTTCACCCGCGAGCACTCGGCCAAGGTGGGCGAGGTGGAGCATGACCACCACGTGAACCTCTCCTATTCGGACCCCACCAAGGACAGCTTCGTCTCCGTGAGCGGCCGCTGCCGCCTGGTGCTCGACAAGGAGAAGGCCCGCGAGCTGTGGAACCCCACCCTCAAGGCCTGGTTCCCCGACGGGCTGGAGGATCCGGAGCTCGCGCTGCTGTGCGTCAAGGTGGAGAAGGCCGAGTACTGGGACACGCCCAACAGCCGCATGGTGCAGCTGATCGGCTTCGCCAAGGCCGTGCTCACCGGCGAGACGTACCAGCCCGGCGACAACGAGAAGGTGCGGCTGGACACGGACGCGGGGCTCTCGGTGCACTGAGCGGCGCCGCTCCGCGGACCGCCCGCATATGAGGAGGGGCCTGGGGTGGGACAAGCCCACCGCGGGCCCCTTCATTTTGGGTTGCAACGGACAGGACCCGACGCCATGACTGGGCCCTCGGCGCCGCTCCAGGCCCGCCCCCCGTCGCGTCGTTGGAGGTTTCATGAACCGGAAGCTGCTCGGCTGCGTCTTCGCGCTCTCGCTGGCGGTGCCGTCCATCGCCCTGGCCTGCGAGGGCCACAAGAAGGAGCAGACCGCCTCCCGCACGGTGAAGAGCGTCACCATCACCGAGGTGGCCTCGCTCCAGAAGGAGAAGAAGGCCACCGTGGTGGACGCCAACTTCGAGCAGTTCCGCAAGGACAACGGCATCATCCCCGGCGCCGTGCTGCTGACTTCCTTCAACAAGTACGACGCGGCCCGGGAGCTGCCGGCCACCAAGGACACCAAGCTCGTCTTCTACTGCGCCAACACCCAGTGCAAGGCCAGCCACGCGGCCGCCCAGCGCGCGCTCGAGGCCGGCTACACCGATGTCAACGTCCTGCCGGATGGCCTCCTGGGCTGGAAGAAGGCCGGCCAGGCCACCACCCATTTCGCGCCGCAGAGCTGAGCCCCGACCAGGCCTCTGCGCTCACGAACCCATCCGGTGCTCCGCGCGCCGGGTGGGTTCGTCCTTTTTTCGGACAGTGTTTTTACTCACCGGAGCAAGCGTGCTGGCTTCTTCAAGCCCTGCCACCCAAGCGGCATTGCAGTGAAATCGTGGTATCGGAGCGGCGTTGAACTTCAAAACGCTTTAGAGTATCAACCATCCGCATCCGAGAGTTTCCCCGTCAGGGGACAGTGCCGGGCCGGGGCCTGCCGCGCAACGCGGACTCGAGGTCGTAACGAGGGCGGTTCCACCTGTCCTCGAAGGAAGCCTACATATGACTACGAAGGCAAGGGCAGTCTCCAAGCCCGAGGGGAAGCTGGCGGTTCTGCTGCCGGGTCTCGGCGCTGTGGCCACCACGCTGATCGCGGGTGTCGAGATGATGCGGCAGGGCAAGGGCCTGCCGGTGGGTTCGCTGACGCAGATGGGCACCGCCCGCCTGGGCAAGCGCACCGAGGGCCGTACCGTGCGCATCCAGGACCTGGTTCCCCTGACGAGCGTCAATGACATCGCCTTTGGCGCCTGGGACATCATCAGCGAGAACGCGGCGCAGGTGGCCGCTCGCTCGGACGTGCTGAGCAAGGAGCACCAGGAGCTGGTGCGCCCCGCGCTGGAGAAGATCGTCCCGAAGAAGGGCGTGCACAACCCCGAGTTCGTGCGCCGCATCGCCGCCAACCACATCAAGAGCACCAAGACGCACCGCGAGAGCATCGAGGCGCTGCGCCAGGACATCCGCGACTTCAAGAAGGAGCTGGGTGCCAGGCGCGCGGTGATGATCGTCACCGCCTCGGTGGAGACGTACACGGGCAACCCGCCGGCCACGCACTCGCTGGAGGCGCTGGAGAAGGCGCTGGACGCCAACGACGCGTCCATCAACCCCACGCTGCTGTACGCGTACGCGGCGCTGAAGGAGGGCGTGCCCTTCGCCAACGCCACGCCGAACACCTCCGTGGACACCCCCGCGCTGCAGGAGCTGGCGCGCAAGGAGAACGTCCCGGTGGCGGGCCGCGACCTGAAGAGCGGCCAGACGATGATGAAGACGGTCATCGCCCCGGCGCTCAAGGCGCGCATGCTGGGCCTGCAGGGTTGGTTCTCCACCAACATCCTGGGCAACCGCGACGGCGAGGTGCTGGATGATCCGCAGGCCTTCAAGGCCAAGGAAGTGACCAAGGCGGGCGTGCTGGACACCATCCTCCAGCCGGACCTGTACCCCGAGCTCTACGGCAACGTGAGCCACAAGGTCTCCATCCACTACTACCCGCCGCGCGGCGACGCGAAGGAGGGCTGGGACAACATCGACATCTTCGGGTGGATGGGCTACCCCATGCAGCTGAAGATCAACTTCCTGTGCCGCGACTCCATCCTGGCCGCGCCGCTGGTGCTGGACATCGCCCTGTTCCTGGACCTGGCCAAGCGCCTGGAGTGGAAGGGCATCCAGGAGTGGATGTCCTTCTACTTCAAGAGCCCCATGGCGCTGGAGGGACTGCAGGCCGAGCACGACCTGTTCATCCAGACGACGAAGCTGAAGAACACGCTGCGCGCCATCGCGGGCGAAGAGCCCATCACCCACCTCGGCCTCGACTACTACGGGGATGACCTCCCGCTCGCCCGATAAGACCGGGTCGAAGACGTTCCAGTGGCTCGTCTCCCTGGCGGGGGTGAGCCACCTCGTCTTCGTCGCCGCGGTGGGGAAGCTACGGTGGGAGCACGCCGTGGCGGACCTGCTGCTCGTGGGGCTGGCCTTCGCCGGCCCCGCGCCGCGGCGCTTTTTGCGGGGGGCCTTCCCGCTGTGGCTCACCGGCGTGCTGCTGGACACCCAGTGGCTGTGGCTGGGCCTGCGCGGGCACATCCACACCGGGGACTTGTGGGAGCTGGAGCGCAAGCTCTTCCCGGCCCCTGGCCTCGAGACGTGGCCCTCGTACTTCGTCACGCGCACCCACGCGGTGCTCGACTTCTTCTGTGGCTTCTCCTACGCGGCGTACCTCTACGAGGTGTTCGCCCTGGCGCTGCTGTTCTTCTTCCGCAAGCACCCGCGCTTCGAGTTGCTCTGCTGGTCCTTCATGCTGGTGAACGCCCTGGGGGTGGTGACGTACATGCTCTACCCCGCGGCGCCGCCCTGGTACGTGATGAAGTACGGCCCGGGTCCCGCGGACCTCACGGCCCCTCCGGACCAGGCGGGCACGGCGCGCTTCGACGCGCTGCTGGGCATCACCTACTTCGCGAAGTTCTACGCCCGCAACCCCAACATCTTCGGCGCCATGCCGTCCCTGCACGCCGCCTACCCCGTCATCGTCGTGTGGCAGGCGTGGCGGCTGGGCCGGGCGTGGCGCGTGGGGACGGTGGCCTTCGCGGCGCTGGTGGCTTTCTCAGCCATCTACCTGCAGCACCATTACATCCTGGATGTCGTGGCGGGAGTGGTCGCCGCCCTGGTCGCCAGCATGGCCGTGGAGTACGCCCTCGTCCGGCGGGAAGCTCCAGCTGTCGCGACCGCACCGCTCATGCCCGGAGGAGACAGCCGTGCTTGACACCCTTGTCGCCTGGATCGTGGGAGACCTCTCTCCCTCGGCCCGCATATGGACGGCGCTGGCCCCCGCGCTGTTGGCCTGTGCCTATTTCATCCTGGGACTGCTGCTGTTCCTGGTCCGCTGCGCCATCAAGGGCGTGCCCCAGGACGAGGAGACGCTGAAGCGCGGCAGCACCATCCTGGTGGGCATGTTCCTGCGCCACTACTTCTTCTGGGTCATCCAGCCCCTGTGGAAGGTGGTGTACCGCTCGGGGCTGCCGGCCAACGCGCTGTCCATGCTGTCGGGCCTGCTGGGGGTTTCCTCCGGCGTGGCGGTGGCGGCGGGGCGCTTCACGCTGGGCGGGTGGCTCTTCCTGGCCGCCGGCATCCTGGACGTGATGGACGGCCGCGTGGCGCGGCTGCGCAAGGAGGCCAACCCGGCCGGCGCGGCGCTGGACTCGGTGCTGGACCGGTACGTGGACTCGGCCATGCTGATGGGCCTGGCCTGGTACTATCGGGACACCTGGGTGCTCCTGCCGGTGCTGGTGGCCTTCCTGGGCACCTCGCTGGTGCCGTACGTGCGCGCGCGCGGCGAGGGTCTGGGCATCAACATCCGCGGCGGGGCCATGCAGCGGCTGGAGCGGGTGCTCTTTCTGGGCGTGGGCGTGGCGCTCTCGCCCATCTTCGAGGCCATCTGGTTCCCCGAGCAGAAGCACCCCATGCACTGGCTGGCGGTGGTGGGCCTGGTGTTCGTGGCCATCATGAGCAACGTGACGGCCTTCTCGCGGTTCCGGGCGCTGGTGAACGCGCTGGCGCCGCCGCCGCCGGTGAGCCAGCACAAGCGCACCAAGGCGGCGGTGTTCGGCTTCAACGCGCTGGCGGGCGCCATCGCCACGGCGGTGGACTTCGTCGCGGTGCTGGGCATGGTGGAGTGGGCCAGCTTCTCGCCCACCATCGCCACGGCGCTGGGGTGCGTGCTGGGTGGGGTGGTGAACTACTCCATCAACCGCCTCGTCACCTTCCGGAGCCAGGGAGCGGTTGCGCCGCAGCTGGCCCGTTATACGTTGGTCAGCGCCACCAGCGCGCTGCTCAACGCTGGGGGCGTCGCGCTGTTGACGCTGCACCCGCAGCTTCCGTACGCGTTGGGGTGGTGGTTGGCTCGCGGGGCGGTGTACTTCGCGTGGAACCTCCCTCTCCAGCGGGACTACGTCTTCAATGACCCGCCGGAGACGCTCATGGAGCGTCCTCATGCGGCATGAGAGACTGACACCGCTGGCCTGGCTCGCCGTGCTCACCCTGCCACTGCTGGCGGGGGCGGGCGGGGTGTTGGAGCCGATGCCCTCCACCAGTGACAACTACGGGGAGAGCTTCAGCTTCATGGTGGACCTGGAGGACGGCACCTTCGTCGCCGCGCAGTTCTCCATCACGAACCTGGGGCCGGGCTCGCGCCACGGCGTGTGCCGGGCCACCGTGCTGCGCCCGGGCCGCAAGCCCTGGACGCCGCAGGTGAAGGTGGACTCGGACGAGTGGGGCTATGACGCGGCCACCTCCACGCTGCGCATGGGCCCGTGCACGCTGCACGCGGGCAGCGGCACCTTCATCTCCGTGCCGCTGGACAAGGGGCTGCTGAACATCTCCTTCAGCGAGCCTCCGGCGCCCAAGGCGCCCCCGGGCTCCGAGGTCCTGGTCGGCAACGCGCGCTACCGCCACGAGGTGCTGGTGCCCTTCAGCACGGCCAAGGTGAGCCTGCGGATGCCGGGCCAGGACGCGCTGCTGGAGCTGTCCGGCGGCGGCTACGGGGACCACTCGCACTCCACGGTGGCGCCGGCCAAGCTGGCGCGCAGCTGGGTGCGCTTCCGGGCCGTGCGCGGCGACTCCAACGTGCTGGTGCTGGCGCGCGAGGGCTTCGACGGGGGCTTTGCTCCCGCCTACGTGTGGAGCTCGGGCGGCGCGCCGCAGCTGCTGCAGCGCTTCGACCTGCACCGCAAGGACGACGGCGAGTCCAAGTCCACGGCCTCGTGGGAGGCGGAGCTGAGCGGCGCGGAGGGCTCCGTCACGGTGCGCTCCACCGCGCTGCTGCTGCGCAGCGCGCCCGTGCAGGACCTGGGGGTGCTGGGCAGCCTGGTGAAGCCGGTGGTGGGCTCGCCGGTGACGTACGTGCTGCGGGCGGTGCTGGTGCGCCCGGGGCAGCCGGACGTGCACGGCGTGATGGAAGTCACGCGGGACGAGGGCTGAGGTGAGCGCCGTGTCCGCCACGGGCCGAGGTGCGCCATGAGCGTCTCGCTGCTGCGAGAGGTGCACCACGTCCCGGGCGTGCGCGGCTGGGTGCGCAAGCAGGTGCTGCGCTCGGTGGCGCGCGTGGTGGAGTGGACGACGAAGCTGCCGGGGCGCGGAATGAACGTCTCGCGGGTGAACGACTGGCTGTGGGTGGGCGGCTCGGTGTCGCGCTCGCAGTACGCGGCGCTGGCGGCGGCGGGCATCACCGCGGTCATCGATCTGCGCGCCGAGCGCTGTGACGACGCGGCGGCGCTGGCGGCGCTGGGCATCGAGCTGCTGCACCTGCCGGTGACGGACCGCTACCCGCCCTCGGTGGAGCAGCTGATGAAGGGCGTGGAGTGGGCCCTGCCGCGGCTGAAGGCCGGGGGCCGGCTCTACGCCCACTGCGAGCACGGCGTGGGGCGCGGGCCGCTGATGGGGCTGGCGGTGATGGTGGCGCAGGGCGCGGAGGTGGCGGCGGCGTACCGCGCGCTGCGGCAGGCGCGCTGGCAGGCGACCTTGAATGATAGACAGCTACGGGGCCTGGCGGACTTCAACACCGCGTGGGCCACGAGGGCCGGGCACCCGGGCACCGAGGCGGGGCGAGTGGCCCCTCCGGGTGCCACGGGCAGCTGAGGTGACACTTCGACTGGACAAAGGGCTAGGTGCGTTCCACCAGTTCCTTGCTAAAGAGGTCGTGCGCTTATGAGCCGTCCCTACCTCCGACACCAATCCGGCCGCATGTTCGAGAACAACTTTCTCGAGGCATGCTCGCGAGTCCACCCCTCCGTGCCGTTCATCTTCTACATCCCCCTCACGCTGGCGCTGTGCGTGTGGGGCCTGTACACCGGGAAGACGACGGTGGTGATGAGCGTGCTCTTCGTGCCGCTGGGCGTGCTGACGTGGATCGCCATGGAGTACTGCATCCACCGGTACTTCTTCCACTGGGAGGGCAACGGCCCGTTCACCCGGCGGGTGCACGAGATTGCCCACGGCTATCACCACAAGTACCCGGATGACGCGGACCGGCTGGTGATGCCGCTGGGCGCGAGCATCCCGCTGGCCATCGTCATCGGCGGGCTGCTGTGGCTGGTGGGCCACCCGGCGCAGACGCTTCCGTACTTCCTGGGCATCGTCTGGGGCTACCTGGCGTACGACTTCATCCACTGGTCCACGCACCACCGCACGCCGCGCACGGCGTGGGGCAAGGCGCTGCGCGCGCACCACATGGCGCACCACTTCGCCACCACGGACCGCAACTTCGGCATCAGCAACATGTGGGTGGACCTCCTGGTGGGCAGCGGCGGCCGGCGTTCCAAGCGCACCGAGAAGGAAGAGGCCACCGAGGGCACCCGTCCCGAGGTGAGCTCGGGTGTGACGGAGTGACGGGCGACTCCGAGGAGACGCGGTCCCACCCCGAGGTGGAGACCTTCATCGTCGCTCCCACGCGGGACCTGGGTGACGGGTTCCAGGTGCGACGGGCGCTGCCTTCCGCACGGCGCCGGATGGTGGGGCCCTTCATCTTCCTGGACCAGATGGGGCCCGCCGGGTTCCAGCCGGGCCATGGGCTCGACGTGCGGCCGCATCCGCACATCGGCCTGGCCACCGTCACCTATCTCTTCGAGGGAGAGGTGCTCCACCGCGACAGCCTGGGCATGGTGCAGCCCATCCGGCCCGGCGAGGTGAACTGGATGACCGCGGGGCGGGGCATCGCGCACTCGGAGCGCACGGCGCCCGAGCTGCGGCCCGCGGGTGGGAAGCTGTTCGGCATCCAGGCCTGGGTGGCGCTGCCGAAGCAGTACGAGGAGACGGAGCCCGCCTTCGTCCACCACGCCTCGGACACCATGCCCTTCATCGAGGGCGAGGGCGTGCGGATGCACCTCATCGCCGGTGCGCTCCATGGGAAGCGCTCGCCGGTGCGGACGTTCTCGGACATGTTCTACGCGGACGTCGTGCTGGAGGCGGGTGCGCGGCTGAAGCTGCCAGCCGAGTACGAGGAGCGCGCGTTCTACCTCGCCGAGGGCACGGTGGAGCTGGACGGCATCGCGTTCAGCCCGGGAGAGCTCCCCGTCTTCCGCGCGGGCAAGGAGCTCGTCATCCAGGCCACCAGCCCCGCGCGGCTGATGCTGCTCGGGGGCGAGCCCATGGACGGGCCGCGCTACATCTTCTGGAACTTCGTCTCCAGCTCGAGGGATCGGCTGGAAGCGGCGAAGGCGGACTGGAAGGGCGGCCGCTTCGCCCCCGTGCCTCAGGAGACGGAGTTCATCCCGCTGCCCGAGGATCCTCCGCCCGTTCGCTATCCCTGAGCTGTTTCAGGGCAGGCGGTGCCCGGGTCGGGCCAGAACTCCACCAACTGGTATGCTTGTCATACCAGTTCGCAACCAGTCCGGCCGACAGGCAGGGGCCCGGCCGGAGCGCTCCCTCGGTCCCACCCGCTCCGCTCGCCACCGGCGAGTTGCAGGGGGGATTCCTGCGACGGGCGCGCCGTGCTCAGGGGACGGTGAGCACCGGCGTGTCATCCAGGACGATGGGGTCCGTCGCGCCGTCTCCGCCCCAGAACTTCCACTGCTCGGCGGTGGGGACGAGCTGCCGGTAGCCCCCGTCGTAGTCCCAGGTGGTGACGTACACCTTGGCGCCGCTGAGAGTGGTCAGCCCCGCGAACAGCTCTCCCGGCAGCGTGAGGGTGACGGTGCTGGCGGCCACGTCCACGGCGATGGCGGCGGCCGGCGAGAAGGGCGTGCCCTCGTTCGTGGCCGAGGCCCCACTCGAGGCGAACAGGGTGTTGGACCAGCCGTGGACCCGGACGCGGTAGTCCCACGCCATGCCCGCGGGCACCGAGGCGTTCTGCTGTGGCATCACGGTGAGCCCCGTGCGTCCAGGCACGTCGATGAAGACGGTGAAGGCCACGTGGTCGAAGCCGTTCTGCGGATTCCACACGGTGGTGACGCGGTTCGTCTGGAGCTCGAGCTTGAGCACGTTGCCGGAGCCCCGCAGCGTCACCCGGCGCAGGTCTCCCTGGCGGTTCTCGCCCCAGGTGGAGTCCGTGGGGTAGTGGTAGCGGCCCTCGGGGCCGACATCATCCTCCGCCGGGTCATCGTGGGTGAGGAGCGTCACGAAGGTGCGGTTGACCTTGAAGGTGAGCGTCCCGGAGAAGACCTGGGGTTGCTCGGCCCACGCCACCAGCGAGTGCTGGATGGTGGGATCCACCATGCCCGCGACGTTGATGGGGGTGCTCCAGGTGCCGTTGGCCGCCACCGTCACCGTGCTGGCCGTGCCGAGCGCCCCGTCCACCACCACCTTGAAGGTGGACACCCCCGTGGCCGTGCCCGACAGCTCGAAGTCACCGGTGACGGTGCCTCCGCTGACATTGTTCAGGGTGATGCGGGCCGTCTCGGTGGGCGGCGGCGTCACCCGGCCCGTGGGCAGGAAGACCTGGGCCGCGCGAGCAGGCAACCGGAGGGACAGCGTGCCCCCGCGCCCCACGTGGACGTCGCTGGCCCCAGCGCCCAGGCTCGCCGCGAGCTTCAGCTCGCTGCCGTCGGCCAGGCCCGTGGGCAGGTTGTCCAGCAGCGTCTCCTCGTCCGAGGTGTTGAAGACGACGAAGGCCACCTGCCCCTCGCCCTCCATCTTGTAGGCGAACACGCCGCCTCGGGCGTCGTTCTGCCGCAGCACGGTGGGGACGCCTCGGCGGAAGACGGCGTTCGTCTTGCGCAGCGTGGTCAGCTCCTGGATGAGCGTGTACAGCGGAGCGGTGGTGTCGAAGCGGTCCTTCCCACCGGAGCCGTAGCCCGCCTGGAACATGGCGGCTCGCTGCTCGGTGAAGCCCTGCTCGGTGCCGTAATAGAGGACCGGGATGCCCGGCACCGTCATCATGAAGAGCAGCGCCTGCCGGAGCGCGGCCTCCGAGCCTCCCGACAGGAAGCGGTCCACGTCATGGTTGTCCAGGAAGGTGGGCATCAGGTGCGGCCGCGCGAACAGCGCCTGCGAGTGCATCAGTCGATGCCCCAGCTGCGAGGTGGGCATGCCCCGGGCGAAGACGTCCCCCGCCGTGCGGTACAGCGGGAAGTGGAGCATGCCGGTCAGCAGGTCCTCGCCGGTGTTCGGATCCTTCATGTACGAGGCCACCTTCCGCGAGGCGGTGTCCTCGAAGGGCTTGTCGCTGGCGAAGCCCTCGCCGAAGGCCAGGAAGCCCTCCTGCCCCAGGCTCCGGGCCTGCGTGAGGATGCCCGGGTGGTTCGCGTCCTGCGAGTGGAGGAAGTCCTTGAAGAAGTCCTGCGGCACGTAGAAGACGGTGTCCACGCGGAAGCCGTCCACGCCCACCTCGCGGAGCCAGTAGGCGTAGCTGTCCCGGAGCGCCGTGGCGACCACCGGGTTCTCCGTGTTCAGGTCATCCAGGTCGGCGAGCTGCCAGTTCCGCTCCTGGTTGGAGTCCCCGTAGTCCGCGATGGTCGGCGTCCAGTGGAAGATGCTGGCCTGGCGGTGCGTGGGGTTCGTCGGGTCCCACTGGTCGAACGGCGCCTGCGTGGGGCCGCACTCGGGCTTCGCGCCGGTGTTGCGCACCACGTTGGCCGTCACGTCCGCCGGGTCGTAGCTCGTGTAGCGGAAGCAGTTGGCCATGTGGTTGAGGACGACGTCCTGCACCAGGTACATGCCGCGCCCGTGGAGGGCTCGGGACAGCCGCTGGTAGTCCTCCAGCGTGCCCAGGTGCGGATCCACCTGGGTGAAGTGGCGCGCCCAGTACCCGTGGTAGCCGCCGTAGTTGACGAGCGGATCCCACCACTGGTTCGCCACGGGCGGGGTGATCCAGACGGTCGTGGCCCCCAGGCCCTGGATGTAGTCGAGCCGCTCGAGGAGCCCCTTCAAGTCTCCGCCGCTGTACTTCGCGCCGTCGGCGGGGTTGAACTCGCCGGCGCCCTGGTTGTCGTTGCTCGGGTCGCCGTTGGCGAACCGGTCCGTCATGACGAAGTAGATGATCTGGTCCCGCCAGTCCGGAGACGGGACGTGGAGCTTGTCCGGCGTCTGGGGTGGCTGGGTCGGCGGCGGGATGGGGGGCCGCGAGTCGGACTTGCAGCCGAGGACGGTGGTTGCGGCGCACAGCAGCGCCAGGAGCTTCGTGGGCAGGGAGCGCATGGCCCCGGAGGCTACACAGAAGCCACCCGGCGGGGAGTCTCGAGGCGGGTGGGCGTTGGCTTCTGGGCGCACTCCGGCCGAACCGGTCTGGCTGTCATACCAGTTCGGCTCGGATATACTCGCCCTGGCGGCCGGGCCTGATCCATCACCCACCCTCTCGAGCGAGGGCGGTCTTGAATCAGGGGTATCCATGAGACTCGTCTCCGTGACGCGTTCCCTCCTCTCCGTCCTGTCCTGCGCGCTCCTGAGCGCCTGCGCCACCACCCGTGGCGCCTCTGACGACGCCGCGCTGGAGTCCTTCCTGGAGTCGGATCCACCAAGCCTGGTGTGCGACGGGACACGGCTCGTGGGCGCCACGTCCTTCTCCGAGACGTGCCTGCCCGTGGAGGGCGCTCCCCGCCTCACCGTGGCCGGGATGGAGCTGATGGACGCGCCGCTGCGCGAGTGTCTCCTCTCGAAGCTGCCCGTGGAGACGGGGCCGGTGGAGCCCACCGAGTGCCAGCAGGGCGCGGCCCAGGTGCTCCAGGGACGGCTGCGCCAGCTCGGCTGGCTGGAGGCGACCGTCTCTCCTCCCTCGGGCACTCCGGACATGTCCGAGGCCCAGCTCACCGTCCAGCTCGGCAGCCGCTACCGGGTGGGCCTGCTCCAGGTGGAGCGGACCGAAGACAGCGTAGGGCGCGTGGCGCCTCAGCGCATCCTCGCGAAGGCCTACGCGGCGGCTCCGGCGGGCGCCTGGTACACCTCGGGCGTCCTGGCGGCGATGCACTCGCGCGTCTTCCAGATGAAGAAGTTCCGCGCCGTGTGGGTGATCGGCGGCGAGCCCGATCCCCAGAACAAGGTGGTGCCCGTGACCATCGACGTCTGGGAGAAGCCCCACAAGCCCAAGAAGCCAAAGCTGGCGCGCCACGAGCGGCCACGGCCCGTGCTGCCGGACCACTGCCCCAGGCGAGGCGCCATCTGCTTCAACGGCCGCGACTGCCACTACGACCAGCAATCAGGCTGCATCGTCTGCACCTGCCGCCCCGCCTGCTGGTGAACCGAGAGAGGCTCCCGCCCATGAACCGCATCGTGCTCTCCATCGCCGCCTGCCTGTGGCTGACGGCCTGTGCCAGCTCTCCCAAGCCCGAGAACGCGTGGTGGCAGAGCCTGGACGACTCCGCGGCGGGACGTGCCGAGGACGCCCTCTCCTGCCGAGGCATCCGCTCCAGCGACGAGCTGGACCGCCTGACGAACTGCTGGCCGCAGGATGCGCCGATGCTCGTCCCCAGCCAGGTGCAGGGGCTCGAGCAGATGTCTCCCGTGCTCCGGGACTGCCTGCTCGCGGGCCTCCCGGCGCTCGTGGTCGAGGGAGACGATCGCGCCCGGTGCCATCAAGGGCTGGCGGACGTGCTCGATCGCCGGCTCTACAAGCTCGGCTGGCTGAAGGCGGAGGTGACGCCCCGGAATGAGACAGGCACGGGCACTGCCTCCTCCCGGGGGCTGCTGGCGGTGCAGCTCGGACAGCGCTACCGGATCGGCCAGCTCTTCGTCGCCACGGGCCCCAGCCAGCAGGTCAACTCCAAGCGCATCATCAAGAAGGCCCAGAAGGCCATCCCCAAGCGCCGGTGGTGCACCCAGACCGCGCTGGAGGAGATCCACCTGCGTGTCTATGACCCATCGACGTTCGAGCACGTCCAGGTGGCCCTTGGAGAGGTCGATGACGCCACGGCGAGGGCCTCGGTCATCATCACCATCCAGGAATAGCGGGGCACCGGCTCGGCTCCGTGAGGAGTGAACTCACCGGGCGTGGGGGCTAGGCTTCCGCCTCTCATGGCCTTCCACTTCGACCGGAGCTGCCGGCTGCTGGGTCCCTTCCTCGGCCACACCACCGACACGGAGACCCGCATCTGGGTGCACATGGCGGACCTGAAGCCCGGCGAGCGCCGGACGCTCTACGTCACCCTCCACTCGGGTCGCTCCAACACCCGCGTCCTGCAGCGGCTCCCCCTGGTCCTCTCCGAGGAGGAGTGCGGTGTCGGCGTGGCTGCCATCTCCGGGCTGGAGCCGGACACGCTCTACGCCTACCGCCTGTGGTGGGATGACTCGGGGCTGGCGGCGGTCGATCTCCGGGGGCTCGGGCCCGAGGACACGTGCTTCCGGACCCTGCCCCGGGGCGGCTTCGAGCAGCAGCTCGACTTCCTGGTGATGAGCTGCCACAACCCGGAGACAGCGGCGCTCGACGGCGAGAACGGCTTCGCGGTCTGGGCGCAGCTGCCGGCCATCATCGCGCACAACAAGAACGTCCGCTTCGCCCTGCTCATCGGCGATCAGATCTACGCGGACGACATCGAGCGCAAGGTCCGCCGGGAGAAGGATCCTCGCAAGCGCGTGGCGCTGTACCTGACCGTCTACCGCAAGTACTGGAGCGACGTGCGCTACCGCCGGGTGCTCTGCCAGCTGCCGGCCTACCTGATGTGGGACGACCACGACATCACCGACGGCTGGGGCTCGCGGGAGGACTCCTTCGAGCGAGGCGGCTCGGACGTCTTCAAGCCCCAGTGGCAGGGGCTGTTCCAGTCGGCGCGCAAGGCCTTCCAGCACATGCAGGCCGCGCGCAACCCGCCGCCGCTGTCGCCCGGCTTCCAGCAGGGCTTCGACACCTGCTTCCGGGTAGGCCGAGCCGGCTTCGTGATGCCGGACCTGCGCAGCAACCGCAACGTGCGGCAGGGGCGCATCTGGACGGCGGAGCAGCTGGCCGCGGTGGAGCGCTGGGTGGCCTCGGAGCGCGAGCACCTGGACGTGCTCTTCTTCTGCAGCACCGTGGTGTTCTCGCACGGGCACCACGGGCTGGAGGGGATGATGCGGAGCGGCTGGCCCTACGTGCTCCAGTTCTTCTCGTGGCTGGGCTCCATCCGCTACGCGGGCGTGCGGAGCATGGTGAGCAGCTTCCACAAGAACATCGGCGACCTGCGGGACGACTTGAACGACAGCTGGGGCGCCGAGCCCAACCGGCGCGCGGCGGATCAGGTGCTGGACTTCCTCTTCGGCCTGCAGAACCCGCCACCGGGCCAGCGGCCGCTGAGCGTGGTGGTGCTCACGGGAGACATCCACACGCCCGGCTACTCCACGCTTTACTCCTCGGATCCGGCGCACGCGGCGCGGCCGTCGATTCCGCACGTGGTGGCGTCACCGGTGTCCTATCAGCCCTTCAGCTGGATGGCGGAGGCGGTGTACCGGCGGCTCACGCGGATGGTGACGCTGGGCGAGCGGGGCGTGTACAGCGCGCAGGTGAGCCACCACTTCGGCCAGCGCAACGTGGTGGTGGCCTCGCTGCGCAACGTGCTGCCGGACGAGTGGCACGTGAAGGTGAAGTTCTACCTGGAGGGCCACCCCGAGCCGCGCATCCTGCTGTTCGACCTCAACCGCAGCTCCAGCCGCGAAGCCATCCCCTGGCCCCACGCCCGCGAGCCCAGCCTCTTCGGCTGAAAGGAGGAGCACCATTCATCCTCGAATATGGGCACTCGTGATGTGCGCTTGTCTCGTCTCCTGCACGGGCAGCCACCGGCTGCAAGCCGGGGGATGACTTCCACGATCGCTGCGCGGAGTATTACGACCGGTGCGTCGCGGCTGGAGGTCAGCAGATGCCGGGCCATATCTCGGGATACAGCCGCTGCGGCTCCTGCCTGGCGTACTGCACGGCGCAGGGCTTCTGGCCAGAGGCGATCTACACGTGGAACGGAGTACGGATGCCATGCCCAGGACTCTGACCCAGGAAGAAGAGGCGAGGTTCATGCGCTGGGCCCAGCAGCGGGATCAACTCTTCCTCTCGCTCCGGCACGCATCCATTCCCGAGAGGATCCAGGCGTACAAACAGCTCGAGAAGCAGATTCTCGGGGAGACGCGTACCGCGTTCGAGAAGCAGGAGATGCGCAGACGTATCGCCGAGGACCTGCTCAGGACGACCAGCTCGGGTCCTTGGAGGAGCTTCTCGCCATACCTGCGGCGGATGGAGCGACTCGGCTACTCCTCGATGGACTGCCGCCTTCTGGTGTGTGCCTGGTCGGCGCAAGCATCCAAGGGGTCCGCCGCGGGCATACGAAAGACCGCCGCGCTCATCTCTGACTTCGAGCGGCGAACTCGCGGCCGGCCGCTGCACCCCGCCCAGCGGGAACAAATCGACCTCGTGCTGGCCCGGGCTCGAACCGCCGCGGGCCTCGATGCCAGGAAGGCTCTCTCTGAGGAAAGCCGTCCCCAGAGAAAGCCCCGGACTCGCAGCCGTCGCTCGCGCGGCTAGCCTCCCCGCTCACCGCGCGGAGCCGGGTGGATGCCGGGGCAGGCGCACCGTGAAGGTGGTCCCGTGGTCCGCGTCGGACTTCACCTCGATGGAGCCCGCGTGCGCCCGGACGATGTGGTCCACGATGAAGAGCCCCAGCCCCAGGCTCCGCTCCGAGCCCCCTTCCGCCTTCCCCCGCTTCATCGGTGAGAAGAGTCGCGGCAACAGCTCCGCCGGAATCGGCGCGCCCCGGTTCTGGATCTCCAGGGTGATGACCTCCGCCTCGCCCCGCGTCCTCACCCTCACCGGCGTCCCGTCCTCGCTGTACTTCAGCGCGTTCGTCACCAGGTTGGTGATGACCTGCGCGATGCGGTCCGGATCCCACTCTCCCTTCCCCGCCCCCTCGTGCGTCAGCTCCAGCCGCCGGTCCGGGAAGTTCAGCAGCACCTCGTCCACCACCTGCTGCGTGAGCTCGTGCAGATCCAACGGCTTGCACACCACCCGCAGCCCTCCCCCCAGCCGCGCCTGCGTGAAGTCGAGCGTCGTGTCGATCAGCCGGTGCGCGCGCTCCGCCGCCAGGAGGATGCGGTTCAACACCTCCCGCAGGCGCTCGTCGATGTCCCTCCGGCGCAGCCCCATGGCCGCCGACAGCGTGATGGCGGCGATGGGATTGCGCAGATCATGCCCCACGATGCCCGCCAGGTACTGCTCGAACTCCGCCCGCTGCCGCGAGGCCTCCTCCTGGCGCTTCAGCTCGCTGATGTCCAGGAACACCGAGGCCAGCACCGTGGGCACCTGCCCCGTGCCCGTGATGAGGAACGAGTCCTGCCGGACCGGTATCAGCACCCCCGTCCGCCGGTTGCGCAGCCGGAACTCCCCACGCCACCGCCCCTCCTTCCAGAGGGTTGGCACGATGTGGGCCTCGCGCCAGGCCGCGTCCCCCGGCGTCATGAGCTCCGTCACGTCGATGCCCGTCACATCCTCCGTCTCCCCCACCCCCAGCAGCCGCCGCCCCGCCGGGTTGAGGTAGCGCAGCTTCCCCTCCGGCGTGGCGAAGCCGATGCTCGTGGAGGCGTTGGCCACCACCGCGGCCAGCTGCTGGTACTCGGCCAGCAGGCGCCGCCGCTCCAGCTCCTGCGCCTCCACCTGCCGCCGCAGCTGCTCGCGCTCGATGGTGTTGCGCACGGCCCGGAAGAGGCTCTCCGGCGTCACATCCGACTTGACCAGGTAGTCTGCCGCCCCGCTCTTCAGCGCCCTCGCGGCCACCTGCTCGCTGCCCCGCCCCGTCAGCATCACCACGGGCGGCTGCACCCGGCCGCGGAGCTCGTGGAGCATCCGCAGGAACTCCAGGCCGTTCATGCCCGGCAGGTGGTAGTCCAGCAGCACGCAGTCCACCTCGTGCGTCTGGCACACCTCCAGCGCCTGCTCCGCGTCCTCCTCCTCCAGGAAGCGGTACTCACACTCCCGGTCCTCGCTCAGGAAGGCCCGGTACGTGCCGCGATCCTCGGGGCTGTCCTCCACCAGGAGGATCGTCCGTATCGGCCGCGTCATCTCCACCGTCCCTCGCTGAGCGGCACCCCCACGGGCAGCACGACGAACTCCAGCCAGAACTCCTTGAACAGTCTCACCATGCGCTCGAAGCGCTCCAGATCCAGGGGTTTGAGCAGGTACGCGCTGACACCGAGCTGGTAGCAGGCCTGCACGTCCCTCGGGTTGTCCGACGTGGACAGCACGATGACTGGCAGGGCCCGCAGTGCCGCGTCCGCCCTGATGTGCTCCAGCACCTGGCGCCCATCCATCCCCGCCAGGTTGAGATCCAACAGCACCACGCCCGGCCGGGGCGCCGGCTCCGCGGCCTGGGAGCGCCCGCGCTGACGCAGGAACTCCAACGTCTCCTCCCCGTCCGCGCAGCGCACCAGCGGGTGGGTGACGCCCGCCGCTTGAAGCGCGAGCCGCAGCATGTCGAAGTCCTCGTCGCTGTCCTCGACGATCAGGATGGGCGGCAGGCTATTCACCAGCACCCTCCCGCCCCGGGGGCTCCACCGCCAGGGTGAAGTAGAACGTCGTCCCCTCGCCCGGCGTGGACTCCAGCCAGACGTGCCCGTTGTGGCGCTCGATGATGCGCTTGACGATGGTGAGGCCCGTCCCCGTGCCGCCGCCGTACCTGTCCCTGCCGTGCAGCCGCTTGAAGATGCGGAAGATGGCCTCGTGGTACTCGGGCTTGATGCCGATGCCGTTGTCCCGCACGTAGTAGGCCACGCGCGCCTCGTCCCCATCCGGCACCGCGCCCAGCTCCACCCACCGCTCCGCCTTGTCGTTGTACTTGAGCGCGTTGGTGATGAGGTTGGTGAACACCTCGGCCAGCCGCACCCGATCGCACCACGCGGATGGCAGGGGCCGCGGGATGCGCACCTCCACGCGCGCCTCCTCCAGGCGAGGCTTGAGCAGCTCCAGCACCTGGGCCACCACCTCGTTGACGTTCGTCTCCCGCAGGGACAGCTCCATGCGGCCCACCTGCGCGTAGTGCAGCAGGGAGTTGATCAGCCCCTCCATGCGCTGGGTGAGCCGGACGACGGTGTCCAGCCGGGCCCGAGGCGTGGGCGGCAGCACCTCCCCCGCCTCGCGCAGCGCCAGCAGGGTGTAGTTGTGGATGCCGCGCAGCGGCTCCTTCAAGTCGTGGCTGGCCGCGTAGGCGAACGCATCCAGCTCCACGTTGCTGCGCTCCAGCTCCGTGTTGAGCTTGAGCAGCGCCTCGCTGCGCTGCAGCGCCACGTCGATGATGGACCGGCGCAGCTCGGCGGCGGCCTCCACCTCATAGGGCTTCCACGGCAGCGAGCGGCCCCGCACCGTCTCCTTCCACAGCTCGAAGGACTTGCGCGGGTGCAGCCGCAGCTGCCCCTCCTCCATCTCCACGGGCTTGGTGGGGTTGCCGCCCCAGTCCACCGTCTGCACCACCTCCGGGCGGAACCAGAGCACGTAGTTGTTGCGCCCGCGGGACATGGAGGCGGCGATGAGCCCCGAGGCCACGTCCTGGAAGTCCTTCGCCTCCGGGTACTCGCTGGAGAGCCGATCGGTGACGAACACCTCCTCGTCGTGCCGCGTCCCCAGCCAGGCCAGCAGCCCCGCGAGCTGCTCGTCGCTCGGGGCGGCCCCCAGCACCGTCGTCTGGCCGTGGAAGTGGAGGGCGGCCCCCTGGGCGTGGACGAGCTCCAGCAGCCCCGGCTCGCTGCCCGTCAGCCCCGAGATGAAGTCCACCTCGCGCGCCATGCGCTCCACCAGCGCCGCGTGGACGGACATGGAGCGGATGCGCTGATCATAGTCCTCGCGGCCCTCCTTGCCGGGCAGCAGGCTGGACAGCACCTCGCCGATGAACTCGCACGCGGTGCGGACCTCATACGGGACGTACCGGGTGCCGGAGACGTGCGTGCAGGAGATGAGCCCCAGAGCTGGTCCTCGCGCATCAGCGAGACGCTCATGGAGGCGCGCGCCCCCATGTTCCGCAGGTACTCCAGGTGGATGGGAGACACGCTGCGCAGCACCGCGAAGGACATGTCCAGCGGCCCCTCGGCCTCCGTCTCGGGCAGGGCCAGCATGCGCGCGGGCGCATAGTCGACGGTGGGGATGATGCGCAGCCGGTTGAGTCGGTACAGCTCGCGCGCCTGCTTGGGGATGTCCGAGGATGGGAAGTGCAGCCCCAGGTACGGCTCGGCCCGGACGTCGCGCGCCTCGGCGATGACCGTGCCGTTCCACTCCGCGTCGAAGCGGTAGATGACGACGCGGTCGAACCCCGTCATCCGGCGCACTTCCTGGACCGCGGCGTCGCACAGCTCCTGGAGATCCCTCGCGTCCCGCAGCCGGGACAGGGCCTCGCGCACCACGTGGTAGAAGCTGAGGAAGGGCACCGACTCCCGCTCGGAGGAGGGCTCCAGCTCGAGGATGAGCTTGCCCAGGTGGCGGTGCGCGATGCCGTCGAAGAAGCGCTCCGTGCCGTCCACCCGCCAGGCCACCTTCAGGGGGCTGAGCTGCCGGGGCCGCTCGCTGAGCAGGCTCGCCTCCAGCCGCTCCCGCACGGACGGCTCGACGAGCTGTCCCAGCCTGGAGCCCAGTAGCTGCCCGGCGGGGACGCCCAGCAGCGCCGGCGCGTTCTCGCTCACGTGCGTGACGGTGAGGTCCGGCTCCCGCAGCACCAGCAGCACCCCATGCGACTGCACGGCTCCGGGGATGTGAATGGGCTCCTTGTCGCAGTTGGTGAGGTCCACCACCTGCCCCACCCGAGCGGCATCCGTCTTCACCCCAGCGCCTCCTTCTCCGGCGTTCCCGCCAGTGAAGGAGGTAGGCCGTGCCCGTTGCAGATCAAAAGATGCGAGCCACCCGCCCGCGAGAGGGTCGCGTGCGGCTAATGCCCTGCTCCCAAGAAAACTTCAGGAGGCATGAGTAATCAGCAGAGTCACACCCTGCCCGCGGGTGGCTCACACAATCGAGCCGCTCTGTCAGCTAGCGCTCGAATGCCCGCCCGCCGGCGCTGCTTCACGAGGCATGCATGCGCGGCGCACGAGCCCCAGGACTCCGCGGAGAACACGGGCCCACATCTTGGGGACGCAGGTCGCGGGCCCCTCGTCTCGGCGCGGGTCCCCCCGTCCTGACGGGTCCTCCCGCGCCGGCCGTCCCGCTCTCACTCGGCACACGGCTCCCTTCACTCAAACCGTTCCAGGGGACCCCTCGCCGGCGCGTTCTGGGCCAACTGGTAGGGTTGTAGGACCAGTTGGTTCGAGCTGTCGCCCCTCGGCGCGCTCGGGACGAACGGGTGCGACGGCACGGCAGGGCCACAGTGGGCCCAGACCCATCGATTCGACGCCCTCACGGATATGTCGCAGAATTTGGAAGAGACTCCGTCATGGGGGCTCCAGTTGCGCTGGGGTGGAGCCGCCATGGGCTCCAGTTGCGCCGGAGTAGCCCCGACCGTGGCACCGGAGAAAGTCCCACAGAACGCACGAAGCCTGCCCGCCCAAGGCCACTGGCGAGAGTCGGCGGCCCCGTTCGCGTTCCTACTCCTTCGACTCCGCGTAGAGTACGAACCCGTCAACGGGCAATGGTGCGTGGGGGATTAGCGTCCGCACCATGAAGAGGTTGTCGCAGTGCTCGGCATTCGGACCGCCGAAAACAGTCTTGAAGGCCGGTTCCACACACCAATCCGGATCAAGGAACAGGCCGGTGTCGCCTGCCCCCGCGAACTTGCGGATGACGTGTGCGGGATGAAATGTCCACACGTCATAGTGGCCGGGCCGACCTTCCGTGGGTTCAACCTCGGCGCCAATATCGCGGAGCCACCTCGCCAAGTCGGGGTCCTCCGTCTGAAGGCTCCCCTTGGAGGAATCCATCACCTTCACCCGTGCCTCTGGTCTGGTTGCCTCGGCCCATGCAGCCACGTCCGAGGGATCGATGATGCGAAAGCGCGGCTCCACGCGATCCATCGGCGGGTCTCCGTTCCAGTATTCTCCCGGCTCGTGCGACACGTACCCTGAAAGCTCCACGCGCCCACTCGCGTCCGCCTCCATCAATAATCCTGAGCTGCTGTCGTGGATGTTGTACTGGAAGGCAGAGGCACCCACCCGTTCGGCGAGGCGTGCGAGAAGCGGCGGGCTTCCCTGCATCAGCAATTCAAAGGGGGCGGTGCGGATGGCAGTCCATCCCGGGGCTCCACGAAAACCGGCGATCCCCCAACGGCGAACCTCGTCACCCTTTCCGTATTGCATGGGCTCGCGATGGTCGGTCTTGCGCGGTCTCGGGGTCACGAGTTGCCGCCCATTTTCCACCACCAAGCGGGCAAGTTCTCTTTTAACCCGGCCCACATCCCCACACTGAATAAAGGCCGCGTTCATCCAAGTTCCCATGAGGCCGGAACCTACTCCAGAGGTCGCCCCGGGCGTCTCGGTGGTGTTTGATTGGATCGAGAGGAATCGCAGCCGCGTATAGCGGTGCGTTGCAGCTGCGGCGGCGGTTCCGGGGGTTCGAGGAGCGAGGACGCGTGAGTCGGTGGTTCGAGGGAGAGCGCTCCTCAGGCACGAAGAGCTGACGGTCTACAGTCCGGAGACGCCTACGGGTACGGTCGTGAGGCTCGAATGATGGGAGGTACCAATGTCCATCGTGGAACGGCTCTCCGTTGATGGTAAGGAAGTCTCCGACTCACCTGAGTGGGACGAGCTCGAAGAAGCCATCACCGAGGTCGAGAGTGGCGGCGCATCAACGCTAGGCCTCTTCTCCGCGGATGATGCGTTTGCAGCGGCGGCAGCGGTCCCGGGATTGGGCTTCTTCCTGACCGTCCGCGAAGAGGACGACGTGATGGAGATGCAGCTCGTGCAGCCCGAGCGCGGAGATGACCTCGTGGAGGCGACCATCGCTGGCAACAGCGAGCGACATCCGCGCTTCGCCTTCGTTCACCGAGATCTCGCCATCGAAGCGCTTCGGGAGTTTCACGCCAGCGGCAAAAGGAAGAGCAGCCTGACCTGGATGGCCCCGGGGGATATCTCGTAGCGCTACCTTCAGGGGCGCTGAAGCCCCCCTCCCCGGGGCTCGAGGAAGCCTCAGGGCTCCTTCACCGCCACGGGGGCGGTGCCGTGCTTGCGGCGCCAGCGCTCCACCATCAGCAGCAGGGCCGGGAAACCCAGCAGGACGATGAGGACGTTCACCCCGAAGCCCAGGTTGGCCACGTTGCCGATGGAGTTCAGCCCCGGGTGCCGGGCGATGGCCAGCGACAGGAAACCGATGGCGCTCGTCAGCAGGCCGCCAAGGATGGCGCGCCCCGTCTCCGCGTACACGGAGATGAAGTCGCTGTCCGGCTCGGACAGGCGCTGGATGAGGTGCACGCCCGCATCCACCGTGGTGCCCACCAGCACCGGCAGCACCACCAGGTTCAGGTAGTTGAACTCGATGCCCAGCACCCCCATCAGCCCCACCAGCCCGGCGATGGACAGCAGCGTGGGCAGCATGCAGATGAGCGCCGTGCGCAGCCGCCCCAGCGTCACCCACATGGCCGCCAGCACCGAGAGCACCGCCGCCGCGAGGATGCGCGGCCCCTCCTGGGAGACCATCTCCAGGATGTCCGCGATGATGAGCGCCTCGCCCGCCGCCGACACCTGCGAGCCGTCCGACAGCTTCATCCCGCGCACCTCCTTGGCGAAGCGCCGCGTGCCCGCCCCGTCCGCCAGGTTGATGGCCGCGTACACCAGCACCACGCCGCCGGCGTCCTTCTGTCCCTCCAGGCCCTCGAACTCGCGCCGGATGTTCTCTGGCAGCTGCTCGCGCTGGAAGGGCTCGGCCCGCGTCATCCTCAGGGCGCGCGCGAAGTTGGCGCGGACGTCCTCCGGCAGCCGCTCCGCGTCCAGCTTCTCCAGCCGCTCGCGGATGGAGTTCAGGATGGTGCGCTTCTCCTCCTGCTGCTTGGGCACCAGGTCCACCAGCGCGCCGACGAAGTCGATGGTCGTGTCCTTGCCGCGCTCCTTCTTGCGCTCCTCCAGCTTCTGCACCACCTCGCGCTCCATCTCCTGCGAGTCGGTGAGCACCACCACCGGCGTCTGCGAGTACCCGAGGATCTTGTTCACGCGCAGGTCCAGCTGGACGGAGGCCAGGCTCTTGTCCTCCATCTTGGACATGTCGTAGTTGAAGCCGATGCGGCCCGACTGGCTGATGAGCACCACCAGCGCCACGGCGATGACGCCGCCCACCACGCGGTAGCTGCGCGGCAGCCACCGAGCCATCGCCGCCAGCGGCCCGGCCGAGGCCGCGTGCTCGCGCGGCGTCCAGCCCCAGCGCGAGGCCAGCCCCAGCAGCGCCGGCAGGATGAGCACGTACGAGAACACGCTCACCAGCATGCCCACCGCCGCGATGATGCCGAACTCGTGGAAGGCGGCGAACTCGGAGATGGAGAGGCTCAGGAAGGTGAGCGCCGCCACCAGCGCCGCGATGAAGGCCGAGAAGCCCGTGTGGCGGAACGTCTCGCGCACCGCATCGTTGGAGGCATGCCCCTCGGCCCGCAGCGTGGTGTAGCGCCCCAGCAGGTGGATGCCGTGCTCCACGCCCAGGCCTCCCAGCACCGCGCCCAGGAAGCCCGTCAGGAGGTTCACCTTCCCGTAGAAGGCGCCCACGAAGCCATACGTCCACGACAGGCCCGCCAGCACCGGCAGCATCGTGAAGGCCACGCTCCAGCCGCTGCGGAAGTGGAACACCAGGTAGAGCACGAGCAGCACCATCGCGATGCTCGAGGCGCGCGCCAGGTCCGTGGTGATGACGTCCTGGTGGTCGATCTTCTTCTTGAAGGTGCCGGAGATCTCCGTGCGGAAGCCCGGCCCGTACTTGGACAGGTCCTCCTTCGTCAGGAAGTCCTGCACCTGCCCCACCACCTGCTTGGCGTAGTTCAGGTCGGCGCTGCTGCCCTTGGGCTTGAGCATCAGCAGCACCATGCGCTCCTGGGGATCCACGTAGTAGATGTCCTCGCCCGAGGCCAGGCGCTGCTGGGCACCGCCGGTGTACTTCTTCTCGATGTCGCTGAAGTCCACCGGGGGCGGCGGCGTGTCCTCCAGCCGGACGACCAGCGGGTTGGCCTGCTCCTTCTCCCAGGTGATGCGCGCCTCGAGCCGGTCCTGGAGCGCCTTCAGGTCCGGCACGTCCACGTAATAGAGGGCGTGCTCCTCGAAGAAGGCGCGCGGCCGCTGGTAGTGGACGTAGCGGATCTCCGAGAGCTGGGCGAACCGGGGCGCCATGTCGTCGGCGAACCGCTTGAGCGTCTCCGTCTCCGCCCCCATGCCGATGACGACGACGTAGCCCTGGCCGCCGAAGCGCTTGCGCAGCTTGTCCAGGTCCTGGACGCTGGGGAACGACTTGGGCAACAGCCCCACCAGGTCCGCGTTGAGCGTGAGCGAGCCGGCGAACCAGGTGCCCAGCGCCGTCATCACCGCGGCCAGGAGCAGCGCCTGCCAGGGCCTGCGATGCGTGAGCGCGGCCAGCGCCCCCATCATCCGCTCCAACCGCGACGACAGGCTCTTGTCACTCATGTGTCCGCTCTGATGTCCAAAGGTCCGCAGAAAAGCGGCCCACCATTGCCAGGGTCGACCCGAGAGTCAACGGATGGGCTGAGCCAGCCAGGCGGGTGGGGGAGCCCCGGGCCGCTGCCATGCGTGGGCGATATAACCTCACAAGGCCCGCTTTCTTCCTACGGCGAGGCATGCCCCCGTCACCGCCTCACGGGAGCCATTAGGGCAACCCGAGCCCAGGGCCTTGATCCGCGACGCACGTGTCGCAGTCCCCGGCGCCCCGGGGGGTACTCGTTCTTTCTCTGGGCAGGCGGGCAGGCAAGAGGGCCCTGTCCGCGTCGGCGTGGCATGGCCAGTTTGCGGCCCGAGAGATGGGCTCCGCATGCCGCGGACCCGGGAGAGGAAGGCGCTCGGTTCACCGCGATGCCGGGAGGGCCCGGGCGCGAGGGCCCGGCGCACCCGCGACCATGGCCTCGGACTCGACGACTTCGACTGGATGGAGGGGACGCCTGGAGCGGGGGCTCGGCCAGCTGGCGGATGCCAACTACCGTCGCCCCTGGCTGGCCCTGACGATCGCCCTTCTCCTGAGCGCGGCCGGCGTCTTCTTCGCGCGAGGGCTGTCGCTCGACGCCAACCTGGTGAGCCTGCTGCCTCGCTCCTTCCAGAGCGTGGAGGACCTGCGCGAGCTGGAGCAGCGCTTCGGCGGACTGGGCTGGGTGGTGGTGGTGGGCGAGGGCGGCGACCCCGAGTCGCTGCGGCGCTTCGCCGACGAGCTGGCGCCCAAGCTGGAGGCGCTGCCAGACATCCGCTTCGTGGAGGTGCGGCGGCCGGGCACCTTCTTCCAGGACCACGCGCTCTACTACCTGTCGCTGGACGACTTGCAGGAGGTGGAGCGACGCCTGGAAGCGCGCCTCACCTATGAGAAGCAGCGCGCCAACCCGCTCTACGTGCCGCTGGTGGAAGAGGAGCCCCCGTCGCTGGACTTCTCGGACCTGGAGGCGAAGTACGGCGCGGGCAGCGCGCGCCGTCTGGCCGGCTCGGGCACCGGCGGAGAGTACTACCTGGATCCGGCCGCGCGCCGCGTGGTGCTGCTGGCCAAGCCGGAGGGCATCTCCGCGGACCTGGACTTCTCCCGCCGCGTCATCACCGAGGTGGAGAACGTGCTGAAGGCGCAGGACGTGTCGAAGTACGGGCCGGACTTCCGCACCTCCATCACCGGCACCTTCCAGAAGAAGCTGGATCAGCAGAAGCAGATCGGCCGGGACATCGCGGTGGCGTCCGCGGTGGCGGGCGTGCTGCTGCTGCTCTACCTGCTGGTGCACTTCCGCAGCGCGCTGGCGGTGGCGCTGGTGCTGACGCCGGTGGGCATGGGGCTGGCGTGGACCTACGGGCTGGTGGGGCTGGCGTACGGGCGGGTGAACCTGCTCACCGGCTTCCTGGGAGCCATCCTCGGCGGCCTCGGCATCGAGCACGGCATCCACCTGCTGGGGCGCTACCTGTACCTGCGCGGCCAGGGCTGGAAGGAGGAGGAGGCCACGCGCGAGTCCTTCACCCACACGGGCAGCGCGGCGCTCATCTCCGCGCTGGTGGCCGCGCTCACCTTCTTCATGCTGGGCACCTCGCGCTTCCGCGCGTTCCGCGAGTTCGGCGTCATCGCCGGCATCGGCATGCTGCTGATGGTGCTGGCCTACGTGCTGGTGCTGCCGGCGGTGCTGGGGCTGGCGGCGCGGCTGGGGTGGAGGCCCGGCAAGGCGGCCATGTCCCACCAGCGCTCGCCCATGGGAGCCCTGGTGGTGCGCTGGCGCCGCCCGCTGATGCTGCTCTCCGCGGCGGTAGTGGCGGGGCTGGTGCTGAACGTCGGCCGCGTGCGCTTCGACTACAACTTCGGCTCGCTGGAGGACCAGCACCTGCCCTCGTTCGTGATGGACCGGCAGGTGAACCGGCTCATCGGCTACTCGCAGACGCCCCTGGTGGTGCTGACGCACAACGCGGAGGAGGAGGACGCGGTGGTGCGGGAGCTGCGCGCGCGCAAGGAGCGCCTGGGCGAGCGCTCCACGGTGGACTTCGTCGCGTCCATGGAGACGCTGGTGCCACAGGACCAGGCGCCCAAGCAGGAGGTGCTGCGGCGGCTCCAGGCGCTGCTGGAGGACGTCCCCGAGGAGCAGCTGGATGCCCGGCAACGCGAGCAGCTCGCCGAGCTGCGGACCCAGGTGCGCGCGGAGCCCTTCACGCGCGAGCAGCTGCCCGCCTCGGTCCGCCGCCAGTTCCAGGGCCCGCAGGGGGAGAGCGGCTTCGTGCTCGTCTACCCGCGGGTGAGCCTGGGCGACGGGCAGGCCATCCGGAAGCTGGCGCACGAGGTGCGCGGGGTGACGGGCCTCAACCACGCCCACATCGCCGTGGCCGGCGAGCCCATGGTGCTGGCGGACATCCTCGAGATGGTGACGAAGGAGGCGCCGCTCATCCTCATCGGCTCGGTGCTGACGGTGCTGCTGGCCATGTGGCTGACGCTGGGCAGCCTGCGGCTGGCGATGCTGTGCCTGACACCCACCGTGGTGTCGCTGCTGGTGCTGGTGGGGTTGATGCCGCTGCTGAACGCGGAGTTCAACTACCTGAACATCCTCGTCATCCCGGTGCTCATCGGCACCACGGTGGACGCGGGGGTGCACCTGCTCACGCAGCTGGTGTCACCGGACAGCGACTTCGTCTCCGTGTACTCGGAGACGGGGCGCGCCATCTGCGGCGGTCTGCTCACCAGCGCCGTGGGCTTCGGCGCGCTGCTGCTGGCCAACCATCCAGGCCTGTTCTCGGTGGGCACACTGGCCAACCTGGGCTTCGGGGTGAACCTGCTCGTGATGCTGGTGGCCTTCCCGGCCCTGCTGCTGGTGCTCTCGGAGCGGCGGCGGCGCAAGCGGCTGCTGCGCCAGCTCCACTCCAAGGACGCGGAGCAGCCTCAGCCGCCTCACCCCACGGACGCAACCCCCGTGGGCTGAGCAGCCCGAGGAGCGTGCTGCCCGTCGAGCGGCTCCTGCAAGTCCCGATCCTGCTGTCCAGGTTTCCGACCAGCAGAAGCCTTCCAGACACGAAAGGGAGAACACCATGAAGATCATGAATCGGAAGTTCCTGGTCGCAGGTCTCATCGCGGGAGCCCTCACGTTCGTGGGCTGCAAGTCGAACAGCGGGGCGGAGACAGGAACGGGCACCACGGACACCACCACCGGCACCGGCACCGGTACGGACACCACCGGCACGGGCACCGGCACCGGCACGGACACCTCGGGCAGCGGCACCGGCACCGGCACCACCACGGACCCGGGCACCGGGGGCTCCGGCAGCGACATCAGCACCACCAAGCAGTCGGATGACAACCTCCGCATGCCGGAGGACGATCCGATGCGCACGCGTGAGAGCGAGAGCATCCGCGACTCCGAGGCCGAGCCGGGCGTCCATGACGACACCACGCTGCCGCCCGAGTCGGGCACCGGCGGCGCCGGCTTCGGCGACGACGCCATCGACAACAACCCGATGGACGACGACCTGAACCCGGGCGGGAACGTCGACGACCTCCGCACCCCGGAGTCCCCGTCGGATTACGTCTCGCCGGACGGCCTGACGGACGACACCAGCGATCTCCCCGAGGGCGCGCGCTAGGCGCGGGCCTCTTCGTCCAGGCAGCACCCACGGCGCCCGCGCACCCGCGCGGGCGTCGTCATTTGAGCCCGGAACAGACCACCTTCTTCCTCCCATGATGGAAGGAGGCACTCCGCGGCGCATCGACGCCTCGCGTCACGCGCCTGGCTTCTCGACACCGGCGGGAGTGGACGGCCAACCTGCGCGCCACCCATGAAACAGTACGAGAAGAAGTACGACGCGAACGGCCGCCCCTACCTCGAGACGGCCCTGCCGGGGCTGGTGCTCACCCGCCTGCCGCTGCTGAACAAGGGCACCTCCTTCACCTGGGAGGAGCGCAAGGAGTTCGGCCTGATGGGCGTGCTGCCCACCCACGTCTCCACCCTGCAGGAGCAGGTGGAGCGCTCGTATGCGAACTTCAAGAGCTTCCGCACGGACCTGGAGAAGCACGTCTTCCTGCGCGCGCTGCAGGACCGCAGCGAGGTGCTCTTCTACGCGCTCATCGATCGGCACATCGAGGAGATGATGCCCATCATCTACACCCCCACGGTGGCGCAGGCGGTGGAGCAGTTCAGCCGCATCTACCGCTACCCGCGCGGGCTGGTGGTGAACCCGGAGAACATCGACCAGATCGACACGCTGCTGGAGAACACGCCCTTCCCGGACGTGCAGCTCATCGTCGCCACGGACAACGAGGGCATCCTCGGCATCGGCGACCAGGGCTTCGGCGGCCTGGCCATCTGCATCGGCAAGCTGTCGCTGTACACGGCGGCGGCGGGCATCGACCCCGCCGTGACGCTGCCGGTGGAGCTGGACGTGGGCACCAACCGGAAGGACCTGCTGGAGGATCCGCTCTACCTGGGCGTGCGCCGCGCGCGCATGGAGGGCCAGGAGTACGACGACTTCATCCACCGCTTCGTCACCGCGCTCCAGCGGCGCTTCCCCAACGTGCTGCTGCAGTGGGAGGACTTCAGCAAGCAGAAGGCGTTCGACGTGCTGGAGCGCTACCGGGACATGGTGCCCTCGCTCAATGACGACATCCAGGGCACGGGCGCGGTGGTGCTCGCGGGGCTGCTGGCGGCCTCGCGCGTCAGCCAGCGGGACCTGAAGGACCAGGTGTTCCTGGTGCACGGCGCGGGCGCGGGCGGCGTGGGCGTGGCGCGGCAGATCGTCCGAGGGCTGCAGCTCCAGGGGCTCTCGGTGGAGCAGGCGCGCCAGCGCATCTTCCTCATCGACTCCAAGGGCCTCATCCTCAAGGACCGGCGCGGCCTGGAGCCCTACAAGCTGGAGTTCGCCCACGAGCCGGCGCGCGTGGCGGGCTGGCAGCTGCGCAACGGCATCCCCAGCCTGCTGGAGACGGTGAAGGAGGCGAAGGTGACGGTGCTGCTGGGCCTGTCCGGGCAGCGCGGCGCCTTCGGAGAAGAGGTGGTGCGCGCGGTGGCGGCCAACACGCCGTACCCCCTGGTGTTCGCGCTCTCCAACCCCACGGCCAACAGCGAGGCGGTGCCGGCGGACATCTACCGCTGGACGGAGGGCAAGGCCCTGGTGGCCACCGGCAGCCCGTTCGAGGACGTGACGTGGGACGGGGCGGCGCACCCGGTGGGCCAGGGCAACAACGCCTTCATCTTCCCGGGGCTGGGGCTGGGCGTGCTCACGTGCCGGGCGCGGCGGGTGACGGACGGGATGCTCACGGCGGCCTCGCTGGCGCTCGCCGAGTTCGTGGACAAGGGGCGGCTGGCCCAGGGCGGGCTGTACCCGCGGATGGACAAGATCCACGTGGCCAGCAAGCAGGTGGCGGTGGCGGTCATCCAGCAGGCCCAGAAGGAGGGCATGGCCACGGAGAAGCTGCCGGAGAACCTGGAGGCCCACCTCGAGGCGCGCATGTGGCGCCCCGAGTTCCTGCCGGTGCGCAAGGCGGGCTCCCGAGGATAGGCGTCCGGCTCGCCGCCCCTCAGCTCACCCCGACGCCGGGATAGGGAATCGACGAGGGCTGCGGCGAGATGATGCGCGGGTTGTCGCCCTGGCCCGGCGTGTTCGCGGGGCCCTCGGAGGGGCGCAGGGGTGGCGTGCTGGGAGCGCGCCCCTCGTCCTCGGTCTGGGCGGTGCGGCCCGGGTGCGGCGTCTCCGGCGTGGGGATGTGCAGGACGTCCTTCTTGCTCATGGCATGGTCTCCTGAAGTCATCGTCTCGAGAGTCAAAGTTGGTGAGCCCTCGGCCGGTCGGACACCCTCTCCGGGGAGGAGCACCACCCCTCGCACGCACGCACGCCCGGCAGGCGCGAGTCGACATAAGTTCCGAGAGCTGGCCTGTTTCCCCTGGATGAACCGCGGTCTCCACCCACGCGAGGAGTGATGAGCGTCAAGCTGCTGCTGGCAGGTCGATACCAGGGAGGCGAGCACTTCTTCTCCCCTCCCGAAGAGCCCGCTCCCTGGCTCGAGCGCGTGGAGCGCTGGTTCCACGAGGCCGCGGGCGAGCTGCTCGAGGGCTCTCGCATCGTCGAGGGACCGCAGGGTGCTCCGCTCCTGCAATTGCGGCTGCACCCGGCCGCGAGCGAGGTCTCCGTGCTGGCCGCCGGACAGGCCCGGGTGGTCGTCTCCGCGGAGACCTTCGCCGTGGGCCCGGGCTACCACCTGTACCTCTGTGACTTGCTGAAACAGCTCGGCGCGGCGCTCCACATCACCTGGGCGGACCGCGACGAATCGCAGGAGGTGGGGGACCCGACGGGCTACTTCCACACCGGTGACGCCGGGCCCGTGGAGGCGCGGATGCTCGAGGTGCTCGGCACCGTGGCCACGGAGGTGCTGGAGATGCGCAGCCGGGGGTTCTTCGGCTTCGCCATGTCCCTGCGCTTCGGCCACGTCTTCGAGCACCCGGGCGCCCTGCTCACTCCGCTCGGGCCCCGCGACGAGGCCTGGCTGCAGGCGGTGCGCGAGGATCCGCGACGCGGCAGGGACGTGTTCCCCTGGTGGGAGCCGGGGCTCGGCGCGGCCTCACGGCTGGGCCGCGCTCAGAGTCGGCTCTGGACGGAGGTGGTGTGGCGCCCGCCGCTGCTCGAGGAGGAGCGCCGCCTCTTCCGCAACGTGGCGCGGCTGCTGGAGCAGGCCTGGCGGGAGAACCCGGCGCTGGCCTATCCGTGGCGCGAGTGGCAGGAGGTGCTCGGCTACCTGGGCATGGGCGGGACGCTGGCGGAGGAGGTGAGCCGCCAGGCCTCGCTCGCGGCCGAGGGCCCTCGCATCGGCTACCGCCGGGGCTCGGTGCATGTGGCGCTGCCCCAGGGGTGGGAGATCCGCATCCCCGGCTCGCTCGCGGAGGAGCACCTGCGGGACGGAAGCTGGGTGGCGCGGGACCACCGTCGCAGCGTGCGCTTCGTGCCGCTGGGAGACGCGGACGACATCGCCCCCGCCAGCCCCGAGCGCCGCATCCTGGAGCTGGAGCACCACGGCGCCCGGGTGAGCGGCCGCGCGTCGCTGCACATGGAGCCGGGCGAGTGCCGCCTCACGGCGCTGTGCCGGGCCGGAAACCGGCGCGCGCTGTGCGTGGTGAGCTTCGACGATCCCGAGGAGCAGGACTGGGCGCTGGGCACCTGGCGCTCCCTGGATCGCGCCGCCGCGGCATGAAGAAAAGGGAGCCGCGGCGACTCGCCACGGCTCCCCTGCCCCCTCCGCGATTCAGGAGCGGCTAGAACTTCTTCTGGTTGCCCGGATCCATCGTGTTCTTGTCGCCGGGGCCCATCTTGTCCTTGTTCATGTCGCCCGAGCCGCCGGTGCCCTTGTTCATGTCGTGGTGCACGCCCTGGTTCATGTCCCCCGAGCCACCCACGCCCGTGGTGGTCGCCCCCGGGCCGACGCGGCTCAGCAGCGAGTGGGCCTGCTGGCGGTGCTGGGTGACGAACTGGGTGAGCTGCTGGACGATCGGGGTCAGCGAGGGGTCGACGGTG
Source organism: Hyalangium gracile (assembly GCF_020103725.1). Taxonomy (NCBI): domain Bacteria; kingdom Pseudomonadati; phylum Myxococcota; class Myxococcia; order Myxococcales; family Archangiaceae; genus Hyalangium; species Hyalangium gracile. Next base: position 104,903 of record NZ_JAHXBG010000033.1, read on the forward strand.
CCCTGCCGGCTGGCCATCAGCTTGCCGATCACCTCGTCGTGCTCACCCACCATGTTGGACAGGAAGCACGAGTCGAACGGCGCGCCCTTGAGGGCCTGGAGCTTCTCGAGGTTCGCCTTCTGGGCGGCCATCGACTTGCGCTCCACGTCGTCCATCGGCTTGGGCGTGCCCAGCTTGAGACCCTTCTGCTGGGCGTAGGCCATGATCTGCTGGTCGGACGTGGTGTGGTCCCTCACCAGCATGTCGCCGTAGGACTTCACGTCCTGGCTCTGGCCGTTCTGCTGCGCCAGCTTGCCCACCTGGATCTCATGCTGGTTCACGTGGTGCAGCCGCTCGAGCATGGCCTTCTCGTCGGCGGGCACCTTGAAGCCCATGTGCTCGAGCATGCCGCCCTTGGCCGCGCTCTTGCCGGCCTTGGCGGTGGTGTCCGGGGACATCTGCCCCTGCGTGGCGGAGCCCGTGGTACCTGCGGCGCCGCTGCCCTGGGTGGCGCCCTGGCCACTACCCTGGGCGTTGCCCTGGGCCACCGCTGCGCCTCCCACCACCAGCGTGCCCGTGAGGAGGAGTCCCTGAATGATGCGCTTCATGTGCTGCTCTCCCTTCGTCGAGTGACCGCTGTCGGTGAGTCCCCCATGGGCCCACCTTCCCTCGCGGTCGATGAAAGCGGGTGCGCACCTTGACCATCCCGGGAACCGAGATCACCCGGCTCCTCTCCAGGAAGTGCGGCGCTGCACGTTCGCGCCTGGAGGTTTCCTGCACCGGACGGTGTGCCTGTCCGGGAACAAAGGGATGTCCTGTACCCGGGGGCAGCGCCCGATCAGCGACGTCCCTTGCGGAGCACTTCGATCTGCGTAGCGTAGGTGTCCCCGGAGATGAGATCGAACGAGGCGCGGACCTCGCTCCCCTCGCGGATGCGCGTCACGGGGATGCGCCGCTGGCCACTCCGGGCGCGGGTGTCCTGGTTCACGCGCAGGACGTACGGCTCGCCCGTCTCGCGATCGATGACCTCGATGGAGCGCTTGGAGACGTTGCGCACGCGGCCCTCGAAGATGGCGCTCGCCAGCGGCGGAGACTGGGTGTCCGCGGAGGCGCCCGAGCCGCCGGTGCCCGTGCTGCCCTGCTCCCGGCCTTCCTTCACGGAGTCGAGCTCCGCGCGGAGGCGATCCACCTCGGCCCGCAGTCGGGCGAGCTCCACCTGGGGATCATCCGAGGCGGCGCCCACGGTGGCCTCCGGCCTGGGGTTCACCGCGCCCGTCCCGCCAGCCTCCCCCGTGGTGCCCGAGGCCCCTGTCCCGGTGGTCCCGCTTCCCGTGCCGCCCACTCCACCCGTGCCGGTGACTCCAGTTCCCGTGGTGCCTGCGGCGCCCGTGCCGCCCGCGCCACCCGCTCCCCCGGTGCCACCCTGCTCACTCGGTCCATATAAGGTCGGAGCCGAGCCCTGTCCCGCGCCCCCCGCTCCTCCCAGTCCCTGGCCCCCGACCTGTCCTCCGCCGCCCAGCGTCCCCTGGGAGCCGCCCTGCATCGAGAAGGAGCCCGTCGTCGGCGGGCCTCCCTGGGCTCCGCCTCCGCTCGGCCCAGGGCCCTGCGTGTTCGTGGTCGCCGGGCCTCCTCCTTGCGCGGTTCCTCCGGCGCCCGCGGCACCTGCTCCCGCCGCCGCGCCTCCTCCGGCCGCCGCGCCTCCTGAGCCCGCTCCTCCGCCCCCCTGCTGGGCTTGGCTCGTGAGGGGCAGGGTGAACGTGACCGCGAGTGCGGCCGCCAGGATGACCTTTCGCATGGGCTCGGCTCCTCAATCTCTGTCGATGCGCGCAGAGAAGTTGGGCCGCCTACGACACGAGACCAAGGGGGGTGGAAGGCTCGCTCCGCCTGTCTGCCCGCTGGCGAGAGGCCCCTGCGAGCAGGGGGCCTGCCGTTCAATGGCCGTCAGTGTCCCGAGCGCCTTCGCCGAATCTGTCCGAAAGCCCCTGAACACACCTTGAACACAGCCAAGCGAGCACCCAGATTGCCCTGACACCAGACAGTGCACAGTGAGAGGGACGGCAGGGCGATGGGAATCGAAGTGTGGCCGGGGAAGCCTTATCCCCGTGGGGCGACGTACGACGGCACCGGAGTCAATTTCGCGGTCTATTCCCAGGTGGCGACGCGGGTGGAGGTCTGCATCTTCGACTCCAACAACCCGTCGCGAGAGATCGCTCGCTTCGATCTCCCCGAGGTGACCGAGTTCGTCTGGCACGGCTACGTCTCCGGCATGGAGCCAGGCACGCTGTACGGCCTGCGCGTGCACGGCCCGTATGATCCGCTGCGCGGCCACCGCTGCAACCCTCACAAGCTGCTGGTGGACCCGTACGCCAAGGCGCTCTTCGGCGAGGTGGACTGGAAGCAGCCCGTCTTCGGCTACACGCTGGGGCACAAGGATCAGGACCTCGCCCGGGACGAGCAGGACAGCGCCGCCGGCATGCCCAAGGGCGTGGTGGTGAGCGACTTCTTCGACTGGGGCAACGACAGGCGCCCGGACGTGCCCTGGCGCAAGACGGTCATCTACGAGGCCCACGTGCGCGGCCTCACCATGCGCCACCCCGCCGTGCCCGAGCACCAGCGCGGCACCTACGCGGGCCTGGCCCACCCGGCCGTCATCGAGCACCTGCTCAAGCTGGGCATCACCGCGGTGGAGCTGCTCCCGGTGCACGAGGCGGCCGACGACGCCTTCCTCAACGACAAGGGCCTGTCCAACTACTGGGGCTACAGCACGCTCAACTACTTCGCGCCCGAGCAGCGCTACGCCAGCCGTCGCACGCCGGGCTCGCAGGTGGCCGAGTTCAAGTCCATGGTGAAGGCCCTGCACGCGGCCGGCATCGAAGTCATCCTCGACGTCGTCTACAACCACACCAACGAGGGCAACCACCTGGGGCCCACGCTCTCGTTCAAGGGCATCGACAACGCGGCCTACTACTGGCTCATGCCGGATGCGCGCTACTACCTGGACTTCACCGGGTGCGGCAACAGCCTGAACGCCTCGCTGCCCCAGGCCGGCCGCCTCATCGCCGACTCCCTGCGCTACTGGGTGACGGAGATGCACGTGGACGGGTTCCGCTTCGACCTGGCCACCACCCTGGGCCGCATGGGCGGCGGCGAGTTCAGCCCCAACGCGCCCCTGTTCCAGATCATCAACCAGGACCCCGTGCTCCAGAAGGTGAAGCTCATCGCCGAGCCCTGGGATGTGGGGCTGGGCGGCTACCAGGTGGGCCACTTCCCGGCGCCGTGGCGCGAGTGGAACGGCAAGTACCGCGACGCCGTGCGCCGCTACTGGAAGGGTGACGAGAACCTCGCCGGCGAGGTGGGCTACCGGCTGGCGGGCTCCGCGGACCTGTTCCAGGAGGCGCGGCGCCGGCCCCAGGCGAGCATCAACTTCGTCACCGCCCACGACGGCTTCACCCTGCACGACCTGGTCACCTACAGCCACAAGCACAACGAGGCCAACGGCGAGCACAACCGCGACGGCGCGGACGACAACCAGGCGTGGAACTGCGGCGTGGAGGGCGAGACGGACAACCCGCGGATCATCACCCTGCGCGACCAGCAGAAGCGCAACCTGCTGGCCACCATGTTCCTGTCCCAGGGCGTGCCCATGCTGGTGGCCGGCGACGAGATGGGCCGCACCCAGGGCGGCAACAACAACGCCTACTGCCAGGACAACGAGCTGTCCTGGGTGGACTGGAACCTGGACGCCCGCCGCAAGGCGCTGCTCGAGTTCACCTCGCGGCTCATCCATTTCCGCCACCGCCAGCCGGTGCTGCAGCGCCGCCGCTTCTTCCAGGGCGGCCACATCTGGGACTCGCACTTCAAGGACCTCACCTGGTACCGGCCGGACGGCTCGGAGATGAGCCCGGAGGACTGGCAGAAGCCCTTCGTCCGCTCGCTGGCGTTCCTGCTGGGCGGAGACGCCATCCCCACGCCGGACGAGCGCGGCCAGCGCGTCATCGGCGACGCCTTGCTGGTGCTGCTCAACGCCCACCACGAGCCGGTGCGCTTCAACGTGCCCCACGGCCCCAAGGGCACCCAGTGGATGCTCGAGTTCTACACGGCGGATGACGCGCGAGGCCCGGAGCCCATCAAGCCGGGGCCCTTCGAGCTCGCCGGCCGCTCGCTCGCGGTGTTCCGCGAGGCCGAGCCCGACGAGAAGCCCTGAGCCCGCAAAGACCACGGGCCGGCTCCCAGGGGGTAAGAGCCGGCCCGCTGACTTCAGGAAACAACCAGGGTGGGTCCCTGCCTGAAGCTAATTCTCATGCACCGCCGCCTGAGCGACGGTCACGGGATACGTTCTAGCAATCATGAATAATCCTGTAAAGCCCGATTTTACTCAGATACAATTTATTCAAACTGAACAAGGCCTTAGCTGAGCTCCTGTCGGACACATCCGGGGCGGGTTGGCTCTGTGTCGCGGTCACCCCGCGCTCGCGGTAGCCTGCGGCCCGTTTTCCCCGAGCCGCCGGCCCCCCTCTCGGACCGGCGCAGGAGCCTGCCTGATGTCGTCCCCGAACCACTACAAGCCCAACCTGCGCGACCTGCAGTTCAACCTCTTCGAGTTCCTCGACATCGGCAACACCTCGCTGGGCAAGGGCCCCTTCGGCGACATCGACGAGACGGCGGCGCGGCAGACGCTGGAGACGCTCCAGCAGGTGTGCGTCAACGAGGTGGCGCCCAGCTTCGCCGAGTCCGAGCACACCCCGCCCGTGCTGGAGAACGGCAACGTCACGCTGCCGCCGCTGCTCAAGCGCGCCATCGCCGCGTACTACGACTCGGGGATGCCGCAGCTGGAGCTGCCCCCGCACATGGGCGGCCTGGGCGCGCCCCCGTCGCTGTGCTGGGCCGCCTTCGAGATGCTGGTGGGCGCCAGCGCTCCGGTGGCCTTCTACACGCTGGGCACGCTCGTCTCGCGCGTCATCGACCGGCTGGGCACCGAGGCGCAGAAGCGCCGCTTCCTGCCCCACATCAACGAGAAGCGGTGGATCGGCACCATGGTGCTCACCGAGCCGGACGCCGGCAGCGACGTGGGCGCCGCGCGCGCCAAGGCCCGCAACGTGGGCGGGGAGGTCTGGGAGATCGAAGGCGTCAAGCGCTTCATCACCAGCGCGGAGCACGACGCCTCGGACAACATCATCCACATGGTGCTGGCGCGGCCGGAGGGCGCGGGGCCGGGCACCAAGGGCCTGTCGCTGTTCATCGTCCCCAAGTTCTGGGTGAACGAGGACGGCTCGCTGGGTGAGCGCAACGGCGTGGTGTGCACCAAGCTCGAGAAGAAGATGGGCATCAAGGGCTCGGTCACCTGCGAGCTGACGTTCGGCGACGGCAAGCCCGCGCGCGGCCTGCTGCTGGGCGAGGTGCACGAGGGCATCCGGCAGATGTTCCACATCATCGAGCAGGCGCGCATGGCGGTGGGCATGAAGTCCATGGCCACGCTGTCCACCGCGTACCTGAACGCGCTGGACTTCGCCAAGGAGCGCAAGCAGGGCTCGGACCTGCTCTCCGGGCGCGACAAGACGGCCCCGCGCGTGGCCATCATGCGCCACCCGGACGTGCGGCGCATGCTGATGGCCCAGAAGGCGCACGCCGAGGGCATGCGCGCCCTGGCCCTCTTCACCGCCTCCATCCAGGACCAGGTGGAGATCAAGGGCGGGCACCGGGCGCTGGCCGCCGCGGAGCTGGACGCGCTCAATGACTTGCTGCTGCCGCTGGTGAAGGGCTACTGCTCGGACAAGGCGTACGAGCTGCTGGGCGTGTCGCTCCAGTGCTTCGGCGGCTCGGGGTACCTGGCGGACTACCCCATCGAGCAGTACATCCGGGACCAGAAGATAGACACCCTCTACGAGGGCACCACCCACATCCAGGCCCTGGACCTGCTCTTGCGCAAGCTGGCGCGTGACGGCGGGGCGACGCTGCAGGGGCTGCTTGCGCAGGTGCGGCAGACGGCCGAGTCGGACCTGGGCGGCAAGCAGCTCGAGGCGGAGCGCGCCGCGCTGGGCAAGGCGCTGGGCGACCTGGAGACGATGCTCGGGACGCTGATGGGCAAGCTGGGCGAGTCGCTCTACCACGTGGGCATGCAGGGCAACCGCGTGCTGATGTCGGTGGCGGAGGTCGTCATCGGCTGGCTGCTGGTGCGGCACGCCGCGGTGGCGCTGGAGCGCACCAAGGTGAACCCGGGCGACAAGGCCTTCTACGCGGGCAAGCTCGCCTCGGCGCGCTGGTTCTGCAAGGAAGTGCTGCCGGGCATCGCCCACGCCGCGCGCATGGTGGAGCAGAGCAGCCTGGACCTGATGGAAGTACCCGAAGAGGCATTCTGAGCGGAAGGAGGAGGAGAGCAGTCGAGCAGTCGACATTGACTTGCCCTCCAGTCCGACGATAGAGCCTCCTGCTTTCGCACCGCGAAAATGGGAGGTTCGATGTCGAAGTCAGCTCCTACGGAGTACGAAGTCGTCCAGGGGCCAGAGCCGCACCCGGGTCGGACCCGCGCCATCCTCAAGGCCCACCCCCAGGTGCAGAAGCTGTTCGGGCGCACCCCGGCCACCGCGCTGTTCGTCCCCATCATCCTCGTGGCGCAGTTCGGCATGGCCTACGCGGTGCGCGAGCAGCCCTGGTGGGTCATCGTGCTGGCGGCGTACACGCTGGGCGCGATCGTCAACAACACCTGCTACGTCATCATCCACGAGGCCACGCACAGCCTCATCTTCAAGGGGCGCACGGCGAACCTGCTGGCGGCCATCGGCGCGGACCTGGTGCACGTGATTCCGTCGGCGGTGACGTTCACGCGCTTCCACCTGGTGCACCACCGGCACCAGGGCGAGTTCGACCTGGACGCGGACCTGCCCTCGCACGCCGAGGCGAAGCTGGTGGGCAACAGCACCGTCATGAAGGCGCTGTGGATCGCCTTCTTCCCGCTGATGCAGGCGCTGCGCATGCCGCGCTTCTCCAAGCTGATCAGCTTCTGGGAGCCGTGGACGGTGGTGAACGCGCTGGCGGTGTTCGCGGCGGACGCCGCGGTGCTCTACTTCATGGGGCCGTGGGCGTTCCTCTACGTGGTGCTGAGCATCTTCTTCTCGATTGGCCTGCACCCGCTGGGCGGCCGGCTCATCCAGGAGCACTTCATCATCCAGCACCCGCAGGAGACGTACTCGTACTACGGGCCGTGGAACCTCACCGCGCTCAACGTGGGCTACCACAACGAGCACCATGACTTCTCCGCGGTGCCGTGGAACCGGCTGCCGCAGGTGAAGGCGCTGGCGCCCGAGTTCTACGACACGCTGAAGTGGCACCGCTCGTGGACGGGGCTGCTGCTGAAGTTCATCTTCGATCCATCGCTCAGCCTCTACAGCCGCATCACCCGGCCGGGCCCGCAGAAGCGCCAGGTGCTCACCGGCGGCGTGGGCCGCGTGCCGGACTCGGTGGAGTCGCTGCAGAAGCCGCCGGCCGCCGTCGACTCGGCGGCCTGAGCGCCGCGGCTCAGGGCTGGGCCACCGGCAGCGTGAAGCACCCAGATGCGCACCATCCCGTCCACCTGCCGGGCACGCACGCAGATGTGGATGTTCCGTTCAGACATCGCCTGGCCGTCCGGGGGTGCCAAGGGGGCCGGGGCCGGAGCCGCATGGCCCCTGGCTTAGCGAGAGCGCCCGCGCAGGTCCACCCACGACGCGCCCTACTTGTCAGGTTACGCGAAGTGTACAACAGCAACTCACCGCAGGCGCACCATCGTGTCCATCAGGTGCTCCAGGGCCCGGGTGGGGTCCTCGCACAGTCCCGAGTGCACCGGAGACGTCTGGAGGATGGTGCTGCGCGGCGCCACCAGCCAGTGCCAGCGCTCCTTCTGGGGGAGCTGCCCGATGGGCCCCGCCGGCCGGCCCCCGGCGCAGATGCGGGGGATGGCCTCCAGGTGGCCGCGCACCAGCTCCACGTCCACGTCCGGCGCGAGCGCGAGCAGGCGCTGCTCGTCCAGCTCCACCCTGGCCGACAGGAAGCGGCTGGTGAGGCAGAAGAGGATGATGCCGGCGTTGATGAACTCGCCGCGCTCCACGCGGGGCACCACGCGCACGATGGCGTAGTCAAACGAGCTGCGCGCGGGCACGCTCCGCCTCCTCGATGAAACGGGGGGACGCCGCCAGGCGCTCGCGCAGCCAGGCGAGGTAGGCCGCCCGGTGCGCCTCCTTGGTGGGGAACTCCTCCGCTCCCAGCCACTCGTCGGGAATCAGGGCCACCGTCCGCTCCAGCACCTCGGGCGTCAGCTTGCCGCGCAAGGTGGCCTCGGAGGCCTTGAGCGCCGTGGCCCAGGGCAGCAGCACGTGGTCCTTGATGGGGCCGAACGCGGTGCGAGCGCGCTCCAGGTACTCCGCCCACGAGTGGTGGAAGTACATGGAGGCGCCATGGTCGATGAGCCACAGCGCCTTGTGCCAGTGCAGCATGTTGGGGTTCTTCGGCGTCCGGTCCACGTTCGTCACGTACGCGTCGAAGCAGACGATGTCCGAGGCCTCCTCGGCGGTCGGCGAGGGCCCCACCACTGGATCGAACGTGATGGAACCCGGCAGGTAGTCCAGCGCCAGGTTCAGCCCGCCGCTGGCCTTGATGAGGTCTCGAATCTCCGTGTCCGGCTCGGCGCGGCCGAGCACCGGGTCGAGGTGGATGAACACGAGCTCTGGGACGCGCAGCCCCATGGCGCGCCCCAGCTCGCCCGCCAGCAGCTCGGCGATGAGCGCCTTGAGCCCCTGGGCCGCGCCGCGGAACTTCAGCACGTACATGCCCGAGTCATCCGCCTCGACGATGGCCGGCACCGAGCCGCCCTCGCGCAGCGGCGTCACGTACCGGGTCGCCGTCACCGTTCTCAGCATGCCCCGCACTTATCACGGAGCCGTGCGCACTCCGTGGGAACCGTCCGGCCACCCTCCCCCGGGCCGCCCGGGACTGCCTGGCCAGGGAGGCGCCCTGTGAGCGAGCCGGTACCGAACTGGTATGACAAGCAGACCAGTTCGCACAGGTTGCGCCCGGCAGGGGGTGAACCGGACGCGTCGTGACAGGACTTCCTCGAACCTCCTTTAGGATTCGGGCCCGCCATGCCCGTGTCCCCAGGCTCCCCCCGCTCTTGTCTCTGGCTGCTCCTCGGCGCCCTGCTGACCCACTCCGTCCAGGCCGCGCCGGCCCCCACCGCGGCCTCTTCCCCCGCTCCCGAGCAATGGACGGCCCAGTGGATCGCCGTGGCCGGGCAGCCGGCTCGCGCCTATGGGGTGTACCTGTTGCGGCGGACCTTCGAGCTGCCGGCCAGGCCTCGAGCATTCCGCGTGCACGTCAGCGGAGACAACCGCTACCAGCTCTTCGTCAATGGCGTGCGGGTGGTGCGCGGCCCGGCCCGGGGCGACGTCGAGAACTGGCGCTATGAGACGGTCGACATCGGCCCCCAGCTTCGCGCCGGGCGCAATGTCCTGGCCGCGGTGGTGTGGAACTACGCCGAGCATTCACCCTTCGCCCAGGTCAGCCACCGCACCGGGTTCGTCCTGCAGGGAGTCGGCGCGCAGGAGAGCGCCCTGGTCGACAGCGGCCCCGCGTGGAAGGCCATCCGGGACGAGGGCTTCGAGGTGCTCCCCATGGACTTCCAGCGGATGAAGACCTTCTACGTGGCCGGGCCTGGGGACCGGCTGCGGGCGGACCGGCATCCGTGGGGCTGGGAGCTGCCCGGCTTCGATGATGCGGCGTGGCCTCCCGCGCAGGTCGTGGCACCGGCGGCGGCGAAGGGGACGAACGTCACCGACCTCGATTGGCTGCTGGTGCCTCGCACCATCCCGCTCATGGAGGAGCGCCCCGAGCGGTTGAAGGCCATGCGCCGCGCCACCGGCGTCCAGGTGCCCCCGGGGTTCCCCGCCCAGCCCGCCGCGGTGCGAGTGCCCGCGCGGACTCGCGCCGAGCTGTTGCTGGACCAGGGCTCGCTGACCACCGCCTATCTGGAGCTCGTCGTCTCGGGCGGGCGAGGCGCGAAGGTGGAGCTGGCCTACGCCGAGAACCTCTGGGGCGCTGACGGCAAGGAGAAGGGCCACCGCGACGAGGTGGAGGGAAAGAGCTTCCGAGGCAACGCGGACGAGCTGTGGCCGGATGGCGGCACCCGGCGCCTGTTCTCGCCGCTGTGGTGGCGCACCTGGCGCTACGTGCGGCTCACCGTCGAGACAGCCGACGAGCCGCTCACCCTCGAGGACCTGCGCGGCGTATACACCGGCTATCCCTTCGAGCGGCGGGCGCGCTTCGACGCCCGGTCCTCCGAGCTGGAGAAGATCCTCGACGTGGGCTGGCGGACCGCGCGCCTGTGCGCCCATGAGACATATATGGACTGCCCCTACTACGAGCAGATCCAGTACGTGGGCGACACGCGGGTGCAGGCGCTGGTCTCCCTCTATATGTCCGGGGACGACCGGCTGATGCGCAACGCCATCGTCCAGTTCAACCAGTCCCGCACGGGAGACGAGCCGCCCATGAGCCGCTATCCCGTCTCCTCGCCCCAGTACATCCCCGCCTTCTCGCTGCTCTGGGTGGGCCTGGTGCATGACCACTGGTGGTACCGAGGCGATCCGGCGTTCGCGCGGGAGCAGCTCCCCGGCGTCCGCGCGGTGCTGTCGTACTTCCAGCGGCACTCGCGGCCGGACGGCGGGCTGGCGCGGCTGCCCTATTGGGGCTTCGTCGACTGGGTGGACGGGTGGCCCGGAGGTGTGCCCCCGAGCTGGAGCGTACCGCCCCCCTGGAGCAAGCCTCGCGAGACGTTCTTCCCGGAGAGCGATGCCCTGGGCGCTTCGTCCCTGTTCGATCTGCACCTGCTGCTCGCGTACACCTGGGCCGCGGAGCTGGAGCGCTCCGTGGGAGACGCGGCGCTCGCGGAGCAGCACGCGAAGGCCGCCGCCGCGCTGAGAGCCACCCTCCGCCACCTCTACTGGGATGAGGGTCGGAAGCTCTTCGCCGACACCGCCCACCGAAGGAGCTTCTCGGTGCACGCGAACGCGCTCGCCGTCCTGGCCGACGTCGTCACTGGCGATGAGGCGCGGACCCTGCTGGAGCGGGCGCTCGCCGACACGTCCCTCACCCGCCCGACCATCTACTTCCGCTTCTATGTCCACGACGCCATGCGCAAGGCAGGGCTGGGAGACCAGTACCTGGATCAGCTGGGGCCCTGGCGCCGCATGCTGTCCCAGGGGCTGACGACGTGGGCCGAGACGGAGGACCCGTCCCGCTCCGAGTGTCACGCCTGGGGCGCGAGCCCCAACATCGAGCTCTACCGCACCGTGCTGGGCATCGACGCGGCGGCGCCCGGCTGGCAGCGGGTGAGCCTGCGACCGGCGCTGGGCTCGCTCCCGCAGGCGAGTGGCACCATCCCTCATCCTCGCGGCGAGCTGTCCGTGGCGTATGCCGTGAGGAACGGGCGGCTCGAGGCTCGCGTCCAGCTTCCCCCAGGCGTCCCGGGAGAGCTCACCTGGGGAGGACAGACCCGGGCGCTGGCGCCCGGACGCAGTGTCGTGACCCTCGAGGCTCGCGCGGAGGCTCCTCGCTGAGCGGACCGCCTCCGGAGCTCCAGGGCCGCATGGTGTCCGCCCTGCGAGGCGGGGGCTCCGCTGACGGGGCACACTCCGGGTGCGCTCCGACCTGATGCGTCGGTGCAGCCGCCCCGCCGTGCTGAGGCGGCGAGGCTGTCGGTCGAGGTGGACAGTCGCGAGCGAAGCAGGCACGTTCCCCGCCGTCGCGCCCGTGCAGTGCTGGCGCGTGGAACCCTGTCATTCCGACTCGGAGGAAGCCTTGCCCCTGTCGCTCCTGGCGGCCCTGGCGCTCACCGCCGCCCCCGCCGCCTCGCCTCACCCCTACAACGTCCAGGATCAAGTCACCCTGCGCCGGCTCAGCGAGCCGCGCGTCTCGCCCGACGGCCAGCGCATCGCCTTCGTGCTGCGCACCACGGACATGGAGGCCAACCGCGGCCGCACGGACCTGTGGCTCGTCAACGCCGACGGCTCGGGCGCTCGCCAGCTCACCTCGCACCCGGATGCGGACAACCAGCCCGTGTGGGCGCCGGATGGGCGCAGCCTCTTCTTCCTCTCCTCGCGCGGAGGCTCCTCGCAGGTGTGGCGCCTGCCCATCGACGGCGGCGAGCCCCAGCAGGTGACGAAGCTCCCGCTCGACGTGAACGCCTTCGCCCTCTCGCGCGACGGCGCCCGGCTCGCGGTGGCCCTGGAGGTCTTCCCCGACTGCGCCACGCTGGAGTGCACCCCCCAGCGCCAGGAGACGAAGGCCAAGAGCAAGAGCTCCGGCCGCGTCTACGACAAGCTCTTCGTGCGCCACTGGGACACGTGGGCGGACGGGCGGCGCTCGCACCTGTTCGTCCTGCCCGTGGCGGGCGGCACGCCCGTGGACGTGACGAAGGGCATGGACGCGGACGCCCCGAGCAAGCCCTTCGGCGGCGCGGAGGAGTTCACCTTCACCCCGGACGGCAAGGGCGTCGTCTTCACCGCTCGGGACGCGGGCCGTCAGGAGTCGTGGAGCACGGACCTGGACCTCTTCGTCGCCTCGGCGGACGGACAGGGCCAGCCGCGCAAGCTCACCACGAGCAACCGCGCCACGGACACCTCGCCCGTGTTCAGCCCGGATGGGAAGACGCTGGCGTACCTGGCCATGGAGCGCCCGGGCTACGAGGCGGATCGCCTGCGCGTCATCCTCCGCTCGTGGCCGGACGGCAAGGAGCGCGTGCTCACGGAGAAGTGGGACCGCTCGGCCGAGGCGCTCACCTGGAGCGCGGACGGCAAGACGCTCTTCACCGCGGCCTACAACGAGCTGCAGCACCCGGCCTTCGCCATCGACGTGGCGAGCGGCGCGGTGCGCGCCATCACCCAGGAGGGCTATGCCACGGACGTGCAGCCCGTCGCCGGAGGCCGCCTCGTCTACGCCTTCGACACCCTGAAGTCGCCAGCGGACCTGTTCTCCGTCAACGTGGATGGCTCGGACGCGCGCCAGCTCACGCGCGTGAACCAGGAGGCGCTGGCCTCCATCCGCTTCGGTGACTTCGAGACGTTCTCCTTCCCTGGGGCGAACGGCGACAAGGTGTTCGGCTTCGTGGTGAAGCCGGTGGGCTTTGATCCGAAGAAGAAGTACCCGGTGGCGCTGCTCATCCACGGTGGGCCGCAGGGCAGCTTCGCCAACCACTTCCACTACCGATGGAACCCGCAGGCGTTCGCGGGGCACGGGTACGCGGTGGTGAGCATCGACTTCCACGGCTCGACGGGCTACGGGCAGGCTTTCACGGACGCCATCCAGGATGACTGGGGCGGCAAGCCGCTGGAGGACCTGCAGAAGGGCCTGGCGGCGGCGACGGCGCGCTACTCGTTCCTCCACCCCGAGCGGGTGTGCGCGCTGGGCGCCAGCTACGGCGGGTACATGATCAACTGGATCGCCGGCAACTGGTCGGACCGCTTCAAGTGCCTGGTGAACCACGACGGCATCCTCGACAATCGGATGGGGTACTTCGACACGGAGGAGCTGTGGTTCCCCGAGTGGGAGCACAAGGGCACGCCGTGGGACAACCCGGCGGCGTACGCGAAGCACAGCCCCATCGAGCACGTGGGCAAGTGGAAGACGCCGATGCTCGTCATCCAGGGCGGCAAGGACTTCCGGGTGGTGGAGACGCAGGCGCTGGGCACCTTCAACGCGCTCCAGCGCCGGGGCATCCCGTCGAAGTTCCTCTACTTCCCGGACGAGAACCACTGGGTGCTCAAGCCCGCCAACAGCGTGCTGTGGCACGAGACGGTGCTGAGCTGGCTGGACCAGTGGACGAAGCAGGGCGGCGCGAGCCCGGTGGTGAAGAGCGCGCCGTAGTCGGGTAGTCCCGGGCGGGGGAGCCAAGTGTGCTCCCGCCCACGCAGCACGGAGTGGAAGTCACGGCTTGTCGCCGGACTTCACGCGGCGGCCATGAGGCGGCGGTGCGTCCTTCCCGGGCGGTCCTTCTGGACGAGCAGGGGCGGTGCAAGGCTCCAGCTCATGGCACGCCTGCTTCCCCTGGCTCTGCTGGTTCTGCTGTCTGTCCCGCTGATGGGCGGCAACTGCGGTGAGTCAGAGGCGGTTCCTCTCGAGGAGCTGCAAAGGGACGTTCCTCCCGCCTTCGACTACGCGCTGTACTGCGACGCTCACGGGAAGCTCGTGGGGCAGCGCTCCGCGGTGCTGCTCGTGTACCGCGCCGAGCACCTCGAGCGCGTGTACGCCGACGCTCAGGCGGGGGACAGTCGCGCGCGGACGCTCTTCCGCCAGTTGGAGGACTCCCTCCTCCTCACGGGAAGGAAGCTGGCGCACGAGTCCCTGGG